>NZ_JBXAJV010000029.1:0-72801 GCF_058797635.1 Pseudomonas sp. GW823-FHT02C02
GCAGCCCTTGTCCTGCGTTATCGGGTTCATTTTGCGGGCGATTGACCTCGTCGCTGACAGGATTTCTCACGGTTTCACCGCTCGTTATCTCCGTCCGCCCCGCGTTTGGCAGGCATCTGACTTCCGGTCTTTCGCATCAACATGGCCTATGACGCTTTCTCTCGTTCGGCCCTTCGTCAAAAAAAAAAGACTACTACGGCCTCTGCTGACTTCTCGCTCCGACTCGCGCCGTCGCCCTTTCAGGCACAAGGCGAGATCTCCCCAGGTAAGAACGCAATCCTTCACCGCACAACCGCCGGATTTACGCTGCCTGACCCTTGACCACAAGAGCTTCGCGGTTTTATGCCCGCTCGCCCTGGTCGGCTTCGCCTTGTATCCGGTTCTTGTACATCGGCTCGCGGTTTCGATTCACGCTTCCTCCCCACACTCGGTCGCCCTCATGCAGTTGCGCTTCACTTCGTTCGCTGTGGTCAGCTTACGGCGGGACTTTCACCCACAAGATTGCGCCCATGCTGGGCGCACATAAAAAAAGGCGCCACTAGGGCGCCTAAGCCGCCTCCCAAACCAAAGGAGAAACAAGGAGACGGGGTGTACCTGGTAGTCGAACAATTGGTGCCGCAGGTTAGTGCTCGTTAAAGTAGTTGCAGTGGGTACTCGACAATCAGTCGGACCTCGTCCAAATCAGATTCGAAATCGGTAGCACGCGTGGTTGCTTGGCGAACACGCAGTGACATGTCCTTCAGAGAGCCTGACTGGATGATGTACTTAGCCTCAATGTCTCGCTCCCACCGCTTTTGGTCTTGCAATGGCGCTCCATCTGCTCCGCGACGCATATACACGCTGTTCGCGTTGGAATAATCAGCGTCCCACCCCTTCGCGTAGCGGGTCATGAAGCTTAGGCCTGGGATGCCGAACGCTTGCATATCCAGGTCGTAGCGAAGCTGCAAGGATTGCTCTTTCGGAGAGTTGAAGTCGCTGTATTGGATGGAGTTATCCAGAAAAATTGAGTCCGATTGGCGCAGGTAATCGAAGTCGTCATTACCGTTGCTACGCTGATAGCCAACAGTCACCGTATGAGCGCCGAATTTGACCCCAGTTTTGCCGCTCCAAATGTTGTTATCAAAGCTATCAAGGAGTTTTTTACCCTCGTCGACGGCACGGTAGTAATTTAATCCACCGATCAACGCGACGTTGTCTGAGAGCGGGTAATTAAGGGAGGTGCCAGCGTAATACTGATTCCAAACGTCCTTGAATTGGCTGGCGTAAAGACTCACACCAACGAACTCATTGACGGTGTAATCCCCCCCTAGGTAAGCAATCCACGGAGCATCAACAGCACCGGCATAGAAAGTCGAAAAGCCGTCACGCATGCTGCTCGAATTGGGTTGGCTCATCGCATGCAGCCGGCCCCCCTGAATGGTCAGGTCTTTAATGCTGGTATTGGTGAACGTTGCCCCCCTAAAGCTCTCTGGCAGCAGTCGAGAATCGCCATACGCCACGACAGGTGTGGATGGAAATACGTCTCCTACTTTGACCACCGTATCCATAAAGCGAGCCTTCGCGGCTCCGCCTACTTTTGAGTAAGAGTCTTCAGGTTGGCCTTTGCTGTTGTAGGGCATGACATCCACTGAGCTTCGAGCCCCCGAGCGCCCATCACCCGAATCAAGCTTGAGTCCTACCATTGCAAATGCATCAATGCCGAACCCGACGGTGCCTTGGGTAAAGCCCGAATCAAAACGTCCAATAATCCCATGAGCCCATTCTTCAGCGTAGCCATTGCCTGTAGGACTTGACTGGCCCTTTCGATAGTCACGATTGAAATAGAGATTACGATTGAGAAGACTAAAGGTGCTCCCTTCAATGAACCCCTCAGGTTTTTGCTCAACAGCCACTGCAACTTGCCCCATGCTCATGCCAAGGGCAATGAGAGAAAGACCATAAAAGCTTTTATTGTTCATTTAACACTCCAGGCTTTAGCTTGGCAGAGTTTCTTTATGAAATATTTTTATCATTATAAAAAGCCACCGGCACATAGGGATTCCCTCTACGTGCAGGCAGACATAATTTCATACAAAAGATAACTCCAGCGTGACCTGAAAATTACTTCTATGTCAGCGACCAGTAAGCATGCTTAAAAAGCGTAATTGAATGATCTGACGTAGACATGACCCTAAGGGGCTAGCTTCCATGTGGGCAGTTGGTACCCATAATCTTGTACTCCACGGTATTAAGCTTGCCCGCCGAGTCTTCATAGGTCATGCGCGAAGGCGCAACACTACAGGTTTTGTTGGCCTGTGTGACACTGACCACCTTCTGAATATCGAGGTTCATACCATATTCATAATGAACAACTTCAGGGATGGCCTTACCATTTTTTAAGGCATATTGCTCCATCGCCTGTTGGTTTTCTTGCATCATCCGACCGTAAACGCGGTCACCGCCGCCCTCAGCCATGGCTAATGAAGACAAGGTTAAAATAGAAACGGCGAAAAGTGCTTTTAATGCTTTCATGATTTTCTCCTAGAGCTCACTTACTTCTGACTAGAGGATAACCAATGATGCCTTTCAGAAAGCTGCCGCGAATATTACATATGTGTAAGGTGTCCCTGTACTCGTGAGTTCGACTCTTAGAAATTTCATTTTTTGGCGGGTACGTGAATGCGTTATAAGAGCATCAGAAACTAGCTCGAGTTCTACATGAAGTATCTACGAGCCTTTTATTGGAAAATGCATATCCCCCATATCACGGAGAGCTGCTTGGCACACTCCAGTAGCATGATTCGTTTGCGCACAGCTAGATGAGGCAGCGAACGTGTTACAAATGCCATTACGGGCTGAGAAAGCTCGGAGCTCCGTTGAGCGCGGAAAACACGATCGACAGGATGGTCATCAATAGCCATATGAAACCATCCCAGTATTTAATCGCGGCCAGCAGCAAGGCCCCGACGATTGGCAGCAAGGACAGCCCCTTCAGCAAGCGAAAGGTCTTGGTTAGCGTTCGGCCCTGCTTGTCGACCTGGTCGATGGTAATCCTGAGCAAGCCCTGAAGTTTTGGGGGATAGGTTTTTATCTTGTCCTTAAAATCATCGAAGATGACATTGAAACTGTGTAGCAGGCGCTCTGTTTGCAGCATTTGATTGTGCAGGATCGCAAGCAGAACCACAGAGACCACTGCCAGGCCAAGGACAAGAATAAAACCTTCGAATTTTGAGGTTGTTTTCTCCAGCACGACCAGACCTGCTAACGATATCGGCAGGGCAAGCATCTTGCCCGCGATGTCGCCCAGTACCCCGCTAAGCTTAGTGCCATAGTCGATTTCAGCCTGGGCCACCTCGCGCCGGGCCCGCTCAAACGAGAAGCTATAGACGTAGGTTTGCAGATTCGCACGGTACGTGGCGAGGACCTCCCGCCACTCCCGCACGATCACCAAGAACAGATTCTGCTCGCTCTCAAACTTCTCGATGACGCTCGCCACCGCCATCCGAATCATCAATTTTCGTTCGGAGAGGTGCGCCTTGTTTTCGTTTTTTCGATTGAGTATTTCTTCCAACAAGCTCAGGTGGTTGAGCTCATAGTCAAGAACCTTGACGTCAACCTGGGTAGGTAACAGAAAAGTTCTCGGAGGCTTAGCCCCATCAGGAGGCAAGGCAAAAAACAGGTTATAACCATCTGGACTGCTGTCTTTGTCGACGCCGATCGCTAGCAGTGCAAGCAGCTCGATCAGCCGGCAGACGCGCCTGAGCGCCTTAATCGCCGAAGGTTCGGTGTCATCACTATCCGCCCAACTGAGCTCAACAATGTACACGTTGCTCGGAAATTGGCCCTTGCCCAATGAGCCATTGCGAGCGACAAACTCGCCTAAGTTCGCGTAGAACCGGCCCGACTCGTTCGATGGCAAGCGAAACTCAATATCGAGTGAGTCAGCTTCTTCGGAGCAATGCTCGAACTTGCCATAGGCTGCGGGCAGGTCATCACACATTCGCAACGCACCAATAATGTCTGGCGTTGGCCTCCCCTCATAGCGGATGACCCCATCCTCAATGGTGGGCGCTCCGAGGGCACGGTAGAGAGCTACCACATTGGAAAACATTCTTAGCCAGCCCTAGCCAGCAATTCTTTCTCGATCACACCAACCAGTTCGGCAGTCAGATTGGACAGGGTCAACTTCTTCCGTCCCTCATCATAGTAAACGTCTGCGGCCGGATCCTTACCTAACGCTCCACGCTCGAATTGCAACGACCAGTTAGCAGCGTCCCCCTTGATACGGGTCTTCTCTTTCAGCGATTTTGCATTGACCGTAAAGTCGTCCGGCACCTTATGTTTCTCACTATTCAAATAGTCTTTCAGCCCAACGATTTCATCCACTAAGTCAGCAGGTACGTGTGCGACAGCGACGTGGCAGATGGCGTCCAGGCGCGCGGACTTGCCTGCGGCCAACTGCTCCTCCAGATATTTGATCACCGCCTCTTTGGCCTTATAACCAAAGCTTTTTAACGCTTTGTTGTCGCGAAAAAACCGGGCAACGTTATCAATGGCATTTTTGGTAGCGCGTCCGGAGGCCACTCCTTTCGCACAACCCAGTGCAGAAATGAAATAGTCAGATGCCTGACTATCACGGCCGCGGCTGATGAAGCACAGGTAGGTTGAATCCACTTCATCCTCCGCGTCATCCTCATCCTGCTCAGGCGCAGCAGCGGCCGCAGCAGCCATAGCCTTTATGGCCACGAAGCTAGCCAAGTTGATCCTGGCGGCCTGCTGAACCTTGTTGAGATCGACCTCTTGAATTTCCTTCGGCACGTAGTTTTCGTCCAGCTGAATACCACCGCGCTCCTTCATGCTGGCGACCAGGAAAAAGTCGGTTGCGCCCGAGGTGTACTGGGCGCAAAGGATGTGTCCACCAGTCGACAAGACTTGATTACCGGCTTGCTCCACCAGTTGGTCCATTGCCAAGTGGGTCAAGTCGATAAATTGCGCTTTATCATCTTGTACTTCTACGAACGCGGTGAAGCGCTCTGGAAACGGCCCCTGACGGTCATCATTGGCAAACTGGCCATAGACCACGCTGTTGCCTTCTTTGCCGATGAGGCCGTGGATACCATTGACCAGAAAATGCAACGCAGGATTTTCAGTATCGAGCGCCACATCCTTCTTGACCACCTCGGAGATAAAGCTGGTCTTGGCCAGCTTCTTAAAGCTGTGAATGATGGCTGTTTTCAGTGTGATCATAGGTCGAATTCCGTTCCGATAGTATCAATATGGAATCACTGAAAATAACACCTTACCCAACAAACTTCAGGGCTTATCTCGACACCTGACACCACCTAAGGGCTTCAACACTTAGGTGATGAGTAAGGCCGCAAAAACCCACTAACTGTATATGCATACAGCATAATAGTATATGCCGTTCATCAGCACGAGGGTCGGAGCGTTGAAGCGCGGACAGCATCATCTCGGATTGTCACAGACCATGGTCTCTATCATAGACTCAGTCTGAGAAAGTTTTTCCAGCCTTATCCGTCAGTGCTGGAGCTCAACTGGGGAGTGTGGACCACTATCGCGAACTCTCGCGCTGGATCGCTCGGATCCTTCGTTTGAAGCAACTCTTCGAAAGAACCTATCCCAAAGATCACCCATGGTTGTGGGTAATGCCGCAGGAGGCGTTTTGCCTGCTGATGAACAGATTCTGGGAGGGTCTGATCTCGAGACAGCTCACGCAAGAACTCGCCTGTCTGGACAGTACTCCGGGTACGCTCGCAGGGCATGGTCATGTGCCGTCACTCCGCTAGAATTTGCACTTAACCTTAGAAAGCCCACCACCATCGCCAAGGGCTCTGTGGGTGCGAGCCATTCATTTGACTTGAAGCAAGCACGCTGCTCGGCTCCCCTGAAGTAAACAAGGTCCCCATGGGCCTGGCTCTAGGAAACGATTGCTGATACGTGGCCAACGCCATGTCTTGGTAAGCACCGAGAAAATACCGGGAGGGTTGAGTCGGACGAAGCCCAAAACATTGAACGTCGATGGATGCCACATTACGCACCCGTGACTCTCAGTACAGGCTCTGCGCGACGTCCAGGTCTGTTCGTATCCTTCGGCCGGGTCCCATCAACACATAAACGGTGTTTTTTGTCTCGAACAGGCAATCGTGGGTGAAGGAAACACCCAATGAGGTTCTTACCCAATGACCGCGTGGGAAACGTCCTTTGCTATCGTGGAGAACAAATAAAGCGTTGACCAAAGTAGGAGTGACTCCTCTTCTAACAACGACCTTTAACTGACGGGGGGAGACAGCTAAATCAACCACTGTCCAGTCAGCGACTAGGCAATAGGGGCGTCCAGGGAAGTAAAATCCGACCAGAGCCACGGCGTCTGAATGAGCAAGCTCACATCCAGGTATTTTTTCACCACCGGAAAGCAGTTCTACTAGGCCCGCTAGATTCATTCGTCCCTCCGACCCACTTCAAAAATCGAGTCGAATGATCAATCACACCAGTCAGCATAGCTGCACGTAAATCGCTCGGTCTTAACTCTGATGAACAGCACGCAAAACTTGGCTCATCTGCTCAAAAGCTGACGGTTAGCCCTTTCGCTATGGTCTGATTTACGCCGAGATATCACTGATTGTGGGCTCACGCTCTCAAGACCTATAGCTCTACGTATACCTCGCCTCACTGAACACCACTATTTCGATCGGTGGTGTCGCCATCTGGAATGGCTTGCGCCAGTTACCGACGCCATGCCATTGCCCATGCTTGAATCCAACTGCTAATGGGAGTGAAGACGAGGCGTCATGAAATCCGATGTCTGCGGCATTGAGCGGAGCGATATTGGCGTACGCGACATCGATCCTTTGTCTGCTGAAGCCGCTGATAGCGGTGCACCTCCAATGCCTCGTCGCTATGCCGCTGGGTCAGTATAATTAGTGACATCCACCGCCCAGCAATACGCCTCAGAGTTCATCGGAACCAGAGCATTGCTATGCCATTCCATAAAATATCTACTAGGGCTTTGAATTGGACGCAATCATCTCCATGTATGCATTGCCACCCATAGGAATATCATAACCCGGTGGACCTTCCCATTGCCGCGAGACGCCGGTATTTCTAAGCATCATTTCAGCATCAATACCTTCCTTAACCATGTATTCTAAATCCCACTCGAAGTGATTTATCAACGCCAGACACGCCACATGAGGCACCGTAGTCAATAATTTGAAGCTGGAGCTGTTTGGGGGTAACTTAAGCCTCGCGATCTCCGACATCGTCCATATAAATCTCCGTAACCGGAAATGCCAAAGAGATTCTAGATGAAGCTCAAGTTGTTCTGACACCAACGGAAACGACTTACGAGTCGCACGATCCCTACTTACTTTTCGCGGCAAAAGTGCAAGCATGTTACTTATATTTACTCGAACCTGTATTTGGGTGATGCGGTACAAATTCTCAACGCCTTCTTTAAGAATGGTTGCGTATTTTTCGTCCTCATCACTTACCACCGAGTCGACAATATTCTTCTGCTTTACGTCCCTTTTGATTTCACTCAATAACCAGTCCTTATCGTTTTCGTTGAGCCAACGTGTTACTTGATAAGCATTAACCCAAAGATAGTCCATCCCAATACCTGGCTTAACTTCAAGTAGTATTGAGATTTTTTCTCGATAAGCCTTTTTTTTACTTTCTGGCAAAGCTTTCTCTTTAAGACGGGCCGTCGGGTTTACCAAGCTAGTAAGTAGAGACTCCTCTGCCAAGCATTTCTCAAATTTTTCTGCACTACCAAAAAGATGGAGAGATATTAGAAGATGCCGTGCCAACGGCATATCGATTTGACCTCTTGTTGTCGATAGTCTAATCCATTGACGTCGGATGCCAGCTGCGTATGCCAGGTCAATTTTCGAAATAATTTCATCGCCGAACTTTTCACGAATACTGCTAAACAATTTAGCAGTACCAATCAGATTTCCATGAACAAACCCACGCTTCTTTGCTTGACGCCGATAACAGGCAGCTAAAACCTTATAATCCACCGATGGCAGATTGCGTTGCAAAATATCATTTACAAAAACTGCATATTCTTGTTCTTCAGATGAGGCTAGTAAACGGTTCGCAGGTTTAATAGCGCTCCACCCACAAACACAATCATCGGTTAAGTTAGGCAATAACTTGTTTCTACGAAAGAAAGGGTGAGAACAATCCTGACAAGATTGAAGAAGTTCCTCGCCATGCCGCCAGCAGGCTGTAACGCCCGGTACATGATGAGCTCGGTGCCAATATGCGTAACCTGACTCTATGAGGTCAGCCTGCACACAGGCTAAGCAAATCTTGGCTCTGCTATTTTTTGTACCCTCCCACCTAGGCACTCGGGCAACATCTGACAAAACTCTGTCCAGTACTTTAGATGGATCTTTTGACAACCCTATAAAAGGTTTGTATGCAGGAAAATAAGTATTAATTTCAAGCAATTCATTAAAGTTACTTTCTTTAACTCCAGGTAATCGAGACGCAAGGCTCCCTAATTGCTTTGGTATAATCGAAAGTTGAAATGGGGCAACGCCAAAAAGGTCACGAAACGTTTCTGCCTCTGTTTTGTTTCCAGACAAAAAATGGTACCTCGTAATACGAGATAACAGTGTCTCATCTGGCATCGATATTGGAAAAAAAAGAATGCTGGACATGAGTAGTCGATTTTTTAGCGTGAGTTCTGGTAGGAGGCGAATCCCGTGAAGGAAGTACTTTTATCACATATCACCCTGTACCCAGGCAAGGATTTTTATGAGCGCAACACAGTAGCGAACAGCCACCAACTACTACTTTAAAAAATTCGCCGTTTTTTATTCGGTGTCATAATATAATACCGAACAAATATAAATACCCTTTATGTATTGCTTCGCCAAAAACTCACACAGCGAATCTAAGCGTTGCTCATTGACGGGGCTTCTGGCGACGGCGTTACAGAGCAATATCCATACTAGAATCAGAATTCAGTCCCCCTGTACGCGGTTTTCTGATACACGCTGTTCGATATATCGATGATTGAGTAATTGTTTTGCCGTCTAGATTTAGCTTACGCTCGGCCCAGCTCAAACGCCTCCTATGGAATGCATCAAGGGTTTCGCATTCGGCCGCCAGTGCCGCCGCACAGTGCGGCAGCTTGTTTAGCTGCTTTTCAAACCTAGATAACACATGAAGCTCTCTGCCTATTTTTGTCCGTGAGATACGGACAGGTTTACCTGGAAGCGTTCGTAACATTTCAGCGCATTGAACCACTTCATTGGCAAGGTTAAGGTCGAGGTCTTTGAATCTTTCTGTCTGCTGTCTGCGCGGTCTGTGGGCTTTACCTGGCTCTTGTGTGCGCTCAGACAGCCATTGCCGATCGTTTCGATGAAGCCACACATAATCTCGACACTCATGAGCTAGGCGAGCTCTGTAATCCCCCTCAAATCGAGTCCTCCTATCACCCAGCTGTTTCGAAAGCCTCGCCTCTTTCCATCGGTCAGGTCCATCCGAAATCGCGCGTATCATTCGGTAGACGCATGTAACCGAGTTCCTTGTTACTGACGCTATGGTCTTCGCGTCAGCCCCCGAGAGCGCCAGCCTCCAGATCGTTTCAGATGCCTCACTCATATACTCAATGGTGCTTGAGCGACTGGTTGGAGATCTGTTGGCAGCTCGTCCACCAGGTGTTTCGGTATTGGCTGTTCGATTCAGCGACTCGGTAATAGGCCCGTTCTGCCGAAGTATCCTTTCCATGTCGACCTTCAGCGCGCAGGCCAGCAGGATGAATTTCAGCGGATGATGGGTGCCCCTCGGCTTACGCAAAAGCTTCACAACCCAGGCCGCCGGTATATCCGCAGACGATTTGCTCAGTATCGAGTACTCCCCTGAGGAGGGGAGAGCCTCAAAGAACGCAGACATGTGCCGCGCCAATCTACCTAAGTGCAGCCGACCAGTGTCGGAAGCCATTTCCAAGGCGATAGCACCATCCAAAAACACCGAGCGAATAGCATCAGGACATAAAGGAGGAACATCGATCTCAAGCACCTGCATCGAACGCTGCGCTATTTCGTGCAGAGCACTTTGTAGATTTTGAGGGATGTCTAACGAAATGGAGTGAGACTGAACGTCCTCATCGTCCGGTAAGTGCATTCTTCGAGAATTTCGGCTAAACCAGCGGTAATCAAGGAACTTCAACTGGGTTCCATGGTGGGGACAGATCAATACGCCTGGAAGCTGATGCACACGGTGCCAGTACGCTGCTCCCACACAGGCTATGTCCTGGTCGATACAGTCGAAGCAAAATCGCACTCTCGAAGCGAATTCGAGTCGACTCGCAATTAACCCCAACCTTAGCATCACCCCCTCGCCGTTTCCCGCCATCAAGGTATTGGCGTCGTCCACCTGTAGCTGGGTCAAAAAAGGTTCGTAGTAGGGCAGCAGCGTATGGCGCTTTATAACCTCAGCTAGCGATAGGCCTGTGCCACACGGAAGCGCCTCGGCAAGCTCAGCTAGTCGACACGGAAAAGCCACGTTCTGCGAGAAGAAGTTAGCGGACTGAGCTCCATCGAAAACGGCTCTGCAGCTACGTATGCCACAGAGGCGGGCGTATCTTGAAAGTACGCTATGAAGCGTCTCATCGTGAAACACGGCCGGAAAGAAATGGAATTTGAGCCCCATTTCGGCACCTTTTATTCACCCCTTTCGATACAACAGAGAGAACTCAAATAGATCGCTGTTTATCCAACCGGCGCTCTTCAACGCCTCAATGGAGTCTTCACTTTCACTTAGCGCCTGTGCCTCTGACGTCTCAACCGCTACCGCCGCAGGCGACTGCGATTTGACTGGGTTAACGGGCGCCACATTAGGTTTTGGCGCACTATTGTCGCTGCGACTGATGACACTGCGCAGCAACGCCAGTCGTTCCGGCCGAGCCAACCCATCGAACGCCATCATATCGCTTAGTTGGTCTTCAATCGGAAGCAAATCGTCGAACTGCCGCATCCGTTTCGGATCTCGGCTTCGCAGGGCGGACAAAGCTGGCTTCAATATCTGCATCTTGGTGTTGCTCACCAGCGCGATTGTCTCGGCGGTAACGCATTCCGAACCACTCTGGATCGCATACCTCTGACTGAGCACTAAAAGCTTCACCAAAAAGTCGGTGACGCCTTGTGTATGCTCATACAGCGCATCAAACACTTCTTCGGTCAGTTCGGCCGGCTGCTGGTACCACTGATAGCTCCAGAGGTTTTCAACGAGCATTCGCCACTCGTCATCGTCCCTCTCAAAGCGTTTAAATTCGAGTACCCCGACGCCGCAGCAACGCCTTGCGTTGCGCATGACGTCCGAAAATAGGCTGATCATCGAATTTGTCCCGATGAACACCACGGGAATGCCGATGTTGTTCACTAGATGGAGGAAGAAATTCAGCATGTTGTCCTTGCCCCCAGTTTTCGCCAGGTGCAGATTCTGAAGTTCGTCGACCAGCAGAGCTCCGATGAAAAATGTACTCGCAACCTGCTCCATTTGTTGCAACGAGTCATTGATGTTCCGGGCCCGATACCGCTTGTAGTAATCCTCATCACCTAACGCTCGCCCGACCGCATAGAAGAATTGCTGACAGAAGCCTGCCAGCGACCCATCTCGGGGGCAGTCAAGCTTGAGCCAGGTGATCTGGGTATGAACGAACTGCTTTCCTTCATAACGCTCGTGTCGGATCGTTTGAGGGTAGAGACTCAAAATGGCTTCGAGGGCGGTGGACTTCCCAATGCCACTAAGGCCAACCAGACTGAACGTTTCGGCAGTGGACTTGAATCCATCGTGGTAGCGCTGTGCGCCCGACAGCGAGTGTAGATGTCTGACAGTGTCTGGAGAAGTCGGGTTGCGTCCGACGTACCCACGTCGGACCAGCAATGAAAATACGGACTCAAGATCCATGTGGACAATCAGAGACTGAACCACCGTCCTCAACCGGTCGATACAGTGGATCCGAGTCGAACGGTCAAGGGCGAGCTCTTCTGGATCAACAGGACGGGGAAAATTCGAGATCAGTTGGATTGCTACCTCTTCTGAGAAGATAGGTGGCAGCGCTTCGATGAGCGGATTTCCCGCGTAGTCCGCTATCGCCTGCTTGGTGTAGCTTGCGAAAACTTGGGCGCCTTTCATTAGTTTTGTCCTGGGCGGAGTCGTTTGAGCATATCGATGACCTGAGCGCTGCGAGGGCCGGCAAAGTTCTCCGAGCGTTCTGGGGCGGTCTCTGCCTTTTGCCCAGGCGGGTCAATCCTCACACCCTCTGGCACATGGGCGGTCTCCCGCTCCTTGAGGCGTTCAACAGCGCGGTTCTCACGAATATTTCCAATCATCTCGGCCTTGGTCGCAGGGACTGGCTCTTCTTTTCGCTCAGCCATCGCACCACTGACGATTTGATTAACCTCCTCTAGAAGCGAAATCCGACTCTCCAACTCAGCGCGTTTATGAGCCGGTGGAGCCTGGCGGTAAGCTTCGAGCAGGTCGAAAATTTCATCGGATCGATAATCAGCATACTTGTGATCGGACGAACGCAAATCGCAACGGATGAACTGTTTGTTGTCGCCCCGGATCCAAATATGTGCCGCGGAATTTGGATCATACCAACACTCTATAGACCAAACCCCGCGGCTACGGGCTTTCGCAAACCAGTTGTTCTCGATCGCTACATCACAGACATAGTGCATCCCTCGGAATAGCACACCACCCTTTTGCACCGTTGCTTGCTCGCGCGGAAGCAAATGTAGATAAACCAGCTCGTCGGGATGATTGTTTGGTTCGACGTGGCCATTTTCCAACGCCCAAGTCCAAATACCTACCGGCGTCGGGTCGACACCGTCGTTCATCATCTCTTGAGTGAGCCTGTCGGGCTGCCGGTTGAAGCGGTTATAGTGAAGGACACACTGGATGATGATCTTAGTGAACTCTTTCATGCTGAGCGTCGCGTCGAGTCGGTAATCTCGCTCGCCACGCTCCTTCTCCCTAGCCGCTACGCCACCTGGTAGCCACCTGATGCCCGTCAAATCGTTCAGGATACCGAACCGACTCTCCACCATCGACTTCCAGTCCGGCCGGTAAGGCGGAGCGATTCCCAGCTCGATATTCAGGCCAGTGGCAAGACCTTCAGCTGCTTTCCCCAACATCTCGCCTCGATCAGCGTAGATGTGATGTGGGAGGTGGTGACAGGCCCATTCTTCGGGATCGATTGTGACCCCGTTGGTAGCGCAAAACTGAACCTTCGAAGTGAAAGCGTTGAACAGCGCTTGCCTCGCGCCGTTCCAGCTCGGCCCCTCCAACCCGATGTAAAGACCGACGATCATGCCGGAGAAGCTATCGATGACGACGTACACCACCGGCCGTCCAATGAGCATCCGCCTGGAGTAGCCGTTCACGAGATAAATGTCAGCAATGGTGGCATCGATCTCAAACTGATGGCAGGGACCACGAAGCCAGTCACGCACGGTTCCAGAAAGGGGGCGGCAATCTTTTAGCCAATTCCGCATTCCCTTACGCCCGCGTTCAGTTTCAACTTCGTCGAAATATTGCTTTCCCCAATAATCGAACTGCCTGAAGGAAGGAATTTCCGAATCGGGTAGGAGGCGACCACCCGATTCTGGATTTTTCGAAAGGTCTTTCGCTGTGTAGAACCTTCTAAGCATCTCGACATAGGCGCTGGTTATCGTAGAAGTCTTATCCCCAACGAATAACGAGTAACCGACACGGATACAGCGCTTATCCACGGCATCAATAAGCTTGGTCGGCGCAACGGCAATACCTTGGTATCGTGGTTTCCTGCCGGGCGGTTTTGCGGGATCATACTTGCGCTCAGGAACTCCGACGCCCGCGTAGTTTTTCAAGAGCGCATTTCGAACCTGGCCATTGATCCAGTAACGGTACAGAAGTCGATAGATACTCTTGCGCTGCATGCCAAGCTCAACAGCTCTAGCGCCCACCATTCGCCCCATCTCACCGGGAGCAAATATCTGACCTGGGTAATCTGAGTCGATCAGGGGCGCGATGATGTTCCACTTTTCATCCCTTTCCCGCTTCTTTTTCTCATCCAGGTCATCCTCTAGCACTAAGAGAAACTCAGGCGTAACAATCTTGGCTGGCTTCGTATCGCCTGCTATGACGGAACCGCGAAGCTCTTCCAAGCCCAAACCAATCGGTTGGCGTGGCGGGTCCGTTAATTGGATCAAAACCACCGCATCGTATCGCTCATTGAGATACAAGACCCTAACGATGCCCGGAACGACCGAAAATTCAGTGACCGGTTCGAAATAATCATTGACTTGGACTTTCATGATAAGCCCTCCGCCGCCAGTAAAATTTTTGCTGTGTTTTCGATGATTTCAAAGGTTGGTAGTGGTGCAGTCATTTGAATGGGAGTACCAACCAAATCTACCTTGATCGACTTGGCCCATATCAGGTGATGATATAAAGCCCGAGAATCTTGATAGGAGATAAACAAACGTGCGGAAATCTTTCTCAGACTTTCAGCAGTACTCCACGGGTACGGACGGCAGCTAGCTAAATGTTCCAGAAAATCTGAATGTAATGAGGGCTCTGCCAAGGCGCGCGGCAGCTGAGCGAATTTTCTGAGCAAGCCTAAATTCTTGATCAAGTCGGGACTGAACATTTCTTCAGTAACAATGGCCCAATCAACGTGTTGACCAGTCCAGAAACGCTTTTCGACCTCAAGTTTTTCCAGCGTTCTCTTGGCTTGTTTACCTTCGAGGTCGCTGCGGTATTTGATTGTGCGGGCTACGGATTTAAAGCTGCCATCGGACTTTTTGATTGTTAATAAAAAATCCGTGGTCATAACGTAAGGAAGTACTGTCTTCGGATACTTGGGGTATCTCACTCCAATAGAGCTAGCGATTGCTTGAGCACTTTCTCGCGGCAGCAATGGATACTGTTCGCGTATATCCACAACATTTTCCGAAAATTCACATACCAAAAAATAGGCGCGTTCTAGGTCAGAAAAGAGGTGATGGAGGCGATCGATCTTCACTCCTTGAATCTTGTGGGAGCGTCCTCTGGAAGGCACATCTTGGACGCGCAGCCACGGCAGATAACTGGCACCAGCTCCGCTACCGAATCCATTCGTAATGTGCCGTTGAATGTCTGTCTCTGACGAAAACCTACGACCGCGCAATGCTTCCTCCTCCGTCCGCCGTGACCGCCTCTCCTCGCCCTGAAAAATAGTTATAGGAAAAAATCGTTCACCATCTGCCGATGGCATAGCGCTTTTTAGCCTACTCCCGGAGCGAAACGAAGCGGAGAATCTAGACCGGTGGCTCAGCCCAGAAATGGAAACCCCCGTAAATACGGGGGGTTCGGCCTTGTGTCAATCTATGTTTTATAGTGTCAGTCTTTATTGTTTTGTGTCAGTCTTTATTGTCAGAAACCAAGTGTTCAGTCAGCTGTGGATAACTTATTCCACCGTCACCGACTTCGCCAGATTCCGCGGCTGGTCAACGTCCGTGCCTTTCAACACGGCCACGTAGTACGACAGCAACTGCAGCGGGATGGTGTAGAGGATTGGCGACAGGATGTCGTGGATGTGCGGCATGTGGACAACGTGGGTGCCTTCGCCGTTGGTCATGCCAGCCTTCTCGTCTGCGAAGACGATCAACTGGCCGCCACGGGCGCGGACTTCCTGGAGGTTGGATTTCAACTTCTCCAGCAGTTCGTTGTTCGGAGCCACGGTGACCACGGGCATGTCGTTATCCACAAGCGCCAACGGGCCGTGCTTCAGTTCGCCGGCCGGGTAGGCTTCAGCGTGGATGTAGGAGATTTCCTTGAGTTTCAGGGCCCCTTCCATTGCGACCGGGAATTGCGCGCCACGACCGAGGAACAGGGTGTGGTTCTTCTCGGCGAACAGCTCGGCGATTTTCTCTACGGTGCTGTCCATGGCCAAGGCTTCGCCCAGACGGGTTGGCAGACGACGCAGTTCTTCGACCAGAGTGGCTTCGACGCCTTTGGCCAAGGTGCCGCGAACCTGACCCAGGGACAGGGTCAGCAACAGCAAGCCGACCAATTGGGTGGTGAAGGCTTTGGTGGAGGCCACGCCGATTTCGCGACCGGCCTGGGTCAGCAGGGTCAGGTCGGATTCACGCACCAGCGAGCTGATGCCGACGTTGCAGATCGCCAGGCTGGCGAGGAAGCCCAGTTCCTTGGCGTTGCGCAGGGCAGCCAGGGTATCGGCGGTTTCGCCGGACTGAGAAATGGTGACAAACAGGGTATCCGGTTGCACCACGACTTTGCGGTAGCGGAATTCACTGGCGACTTCGACCTGGCACGGGATACCGGCCAGCTCTTCGAGCCAGTACCGGGCAACCATACCGGCGTGGTAGCTCGTGCCGCAGGCGACGATCTGTACGTTGCGCACTTTGGCGAACAGCTCGGCAGCCTGTGGACCGAACGCCTGCACCAAGACACCGTTCGGGCTCAGACGACCTTCGAGGGTGCGTTGAACCACGGCCGGTTGCTCGTGGATTTCCTTGAGCATGAAGTGGCGGAATTCGCCCTTGTCGGCTGCTTCAGCGCCATCGCGGTACTGCACGCTTTCGCGCTCTACGGTTTGGCCGTTCACGTCCCAGATGTGCACGCTGTCGCGGCGAATTTCGGCGATATCGCCTTCTTCCAGGTACATGAAACGGTCGGTGACCTGGCGCAGGGCCAACTGGTCGGAAGCGAGGAAGTTTTCACCCAGGCCCAGACCGATCACCAACGGGCTGCCGCTACGCGCTGCCACCAGACGATCCGGTTGATCGGCGCTGATTACGGCCAGACCATAAGCACCGTGCAATTCTTTAACGGTGGCTTTAAGGGCCACGGTCAGATCGCGCAGGTCCTTGAGTTTGTGGTTCAGCAGGTGTGCGATGACTTCGGTGTCGGTGTCCGAGGTGAACACGTAACCCAAGGCTTTCAGCTGTTCGCGCAGGGCTTCGTGGTTCTCGATGATGCCGTTGTGCACCACGGCCAGGTCGCCGGAGAAATGCGGGTGCGCGTTGCGCTCGCACGGCGCACCGTGAGTGGCCCAGCGGGTGTGGGCGATGCCGAGGCGACCGATCAGAGGTTCGGCTTCCAACGCGTTTTCCAGTTCGCTGACCTTGCCCGGACGACGCATGCGCTCGAGCTTTTCGTCGTTGGTGAAGACCGCCACACCGGCGCTGTCATAGCCACGGTACTCCAGGCGCTTGAGGCCCTCGAGCAGGATGGCGGTGATGTTACGTTCTGCGACTGCGCCAACAATTCCACACATGCTATTTCTCCTGACTGACAGCCGCGCAAATCAAATTGATGCCGCGGGCCTGAATCTGATCGCGTGCCGCTAGTGGCAGGCGTTCATCGGTAATGAGGGTATGGACGCTGCTCCAGGGCAGCTCCAGATTAGGAATCTTGCGGCCGATCTTGTCGGCCTCCACCATCACGATCACTTCACGGGCGACGTCAGCCATGACCCGGCTCAGACCCAGCAATTCATTGAAGGTGGTGGTACCGCGAACCAGGTCAATGCCATCGGCACCGATGAACAACTGGTCGAAGTCGTAAGAGCGTAGTACCTGCTCGGCGACCTGGCCTTGAAAGGACTCGGAATGCGGGTCCCAGGTGCCACCGGTCATCAACAGCACCGGCTCGTGTTCGAGTTCGCTCAACGCATTGGCAACGTGCAAGGAGTTGGTCATCACCACCAGGCCCGGCTGTTGGCCGAGTTCCGGGATCATCGCGGCGGTGGTGCTGCCGCTGTCGATGATGATCCGAGCATGCTCACGAATCCGCGTAACAGCAGCGCGGGCGATGGCTTGCTTGTATTTGGAAACCGGTTGACCGATGTCGGCCACCAGCTCCTGAGGCATGGTGATCGCCCCGCCGTAACGGCGTAGCAGCAGACCATTACTTTCAAGCGCAGCCAAATCCTTGCGAACCGTAACTTCCGAAGTTTCGAAGCGCTTGGCCAGCTCGTCCACACTGACTTCGCCCTGTTCATTGAGCAAGGCGAGAATGTTGTGGCGGCGTTGGGGTGTGTTGCGTTTCGACATGAGCGAGTAAGTTTCGATTCGAAAGATAACGGAAGCAATCAAAACCTATTGGCGAAACTTCGTCAAGTCTGCGCTAGAAAAATTATCTGTGGATAAAAGCTTCGCGGGCAAGTCGGATCGCCACCCGCTCGCTCCTATGGGCCGGAGTCATTCACAAAATTTGTTAACGACATGGATCCTGCAGGAGCGAGCGGGCGACGATCCAACTTGCCCGCGAAGACAATCTCAAAACCGCCGCAACGCGCTGTGGATAACTCAGCTCTTTTTGATCTTCACCGGCCGTTTCCAGCCATCGATATTTTTCTGACGTGCCCGACCCACAGCCAACTGCGCGTTATCCACATTCTGGGTGATGGTTGAACCGGCCGCCGTCGTCGCACCGGAAGAGATATCCACAGGCGCCACCAACGAGTTGTTGGAACCGATGAACACGTCTTCACCCAAGACGGTTTTCCACTTGTTGGCGCCATCGTAGTTGCACGTGATGGTGCCCGCGCCAATGTTGGTGCGCGCACCGATCTCGGCATCGCCCAGGTAGGTCAAATGACCGGCCTTGGCGCCTTCACCCAGGTGGGCGTTTTTCAGTTCGACAAAGTTACCCACATGCGCGCGAGCTTCAAGCACCGTACCCGGACGCAGACGTGCGAATGGACCGGCATCGCTGCCTTCGCCCAGGATCGCACCTTCGATATGGCTGTTGGCTTTGATCACCACGCCTTTGCGCAGGGTACTGTCCTTGATTACACAGTTAGGGCCGATCATCACATCATCTTCAATGATCACCTTGCCTTCGAGGATCACGTTGATATCGATCAGCACGTCTCGGCCGACGGTGACTTCACCGCGTACATCGAAGCGGGCCGGGTCGCGCAGGGTTACGCCTTGAGCCATCAAGCGGCGACCGGCGCGCAACTGATAATGACGCTCGAGTTCGGCGAGCTGCTTGCGGTCGTTGGCGCCCTGCACTTCCATGGCGTCATGGGGATGCTCAGTGGCCACCACCAGACCATCGCTGACTGCCATTGCGATCACGTCCGTCAGGTAATACTCGCCTTGGGCATTGTTGTTGGAGAGACGGCTCATCCATCCACCCAGCTGTGCGAAAGGCAGGGCCAGAATGCCGGTGTTGCCTTCGGTGATTGCGCGCTCGGACTCGTTGGCGTCTTTCTGCTCAACGATGGCCGTGACCTTGCCGGCGGCATCGCGGACGATGCGGCCATAACCGGTCGGGTCATCCAGCTCGACGGTGAGCAAGCCCAGTTGCTGCGGGGCCACTTTCTTGAGCAAACGTTGCAAGGTTTCAACTTCGATCAGCGGAACGTCACCGTACAGGATCAGTACGGTGTCGGACTCGATGAACGGCACGGCCTGAGCCACCGCATGGCCGGTACCCAGCTGTTGGTCCTGCAGGACGAAATTCAGATCATCCGCCGCCAGACGCTCGCGCACCGCTTCGGCGCCATGGCCAATCACCACGTGGATGCGCTGTGGATCAAGTTGCCGGGCGCTGTGGATAACATGGCCAAGCATCGAGTTGCCGGCGATCGGGTGCAGAACTTTCGGCAACGCCGAACGCATGCGAGTGCCTTGGCCGGCAGCGAGAATAACGATTTCAAGAGACATGACTGGCTACCAATCCTGGGTGGTCAGCGGCTGCGACCAGGTTATGAAAAACGGAAAAGAAAAAAGGGTAGCCGAGGCTACCCTTTTTAATCAATCGCGCAACAAGCAATGGCCTATTAGTGGCCAAACTTCTTGCGGATCTGCTGGACGGTGCGCAGCTGAGCTGCGGCCTCGGCCAGACGTGCGGCAGCAGAACCGTAATCGAATTCCGCGCCCCGCTCATGCAAGGCCTTCTCGGCAGCCTTAACGGCTTCCTGAGCGGAGGCTTCGTCCAGGTCGGCAGCACGTTGCACGGTGTCGGCAAGAACCTTGACCATGTTCGGCTGAACCTCGAGGAAACCACCGGAGATGTAATACACCTCCTCTTCCCCGCCCTGCTTGATCAGGCGGATCGGACCCGGCTTGAGATTAGTGATCAGCGGCGCGTGACCCAAGGCGATACCAAGATCACCCAGTGCACCGTGCGCAACCACCATCTCGACCAGGCCGGAAAAGATTTCCCCTTCCGCGCTGACGATATCGCAATGGACTGTCATAGCCATCTGATTGCCTCAACCTAAATTAGCGCCCGTTGCCGGGCGCCGGGATTACAGTTTCTTGGCTTTCTCGATCGCTTCTTCGATGCCGCCGACCATGTAGAACGCTTGTTCTGGCAGGTGGTCGTAGTCACCGTTGAGGATGCCTTTGAAGCCAGCAATGGTGTCTTTCAGGGAAACGTATTTACCCGAAGCACCGGTGAAGACTTCAGCCACGAAGAACGGCTGCGACAAGAAACGCTGGATCTTACGAGCACGGTTTACCAACTGCTTGTCGGCTTCCGACAGCTCGTCCATACCCAGGATCGCAATGATGTCCTTCAGTTCTTTGTAACGTTGCAGAACATACTGTACGCCGCGAGCGGTGTCGTAGTGGTCCTGGCCGATTACGTTCGGGTCCAGCTGGCGCGAAGTCGAGTCGAGTGGATCGACCGCTGGGTAGATACCCAGGGAAGCGATGTCACGGGACAGAACGACGGTGGCGTCCAAGTGGGCGAAGGTGGTCGCTGGCGACGGGTCAGTCAAGTCATCCGCAGGTACGTATACCGCTTGGATCGAGGTGATCGAACCGTTCTTGGTCGAAGTGATACGCTCTTGCAGAGTACCCATCTCTTCGGCCAGGGTCGGCTGGTAACCTACTGCGGAAGGCATACGGCCCAGCAGTGCGGATACTTCAGTACCGGCCAGGGTGTAACGATAGATGTTGTCGACGAACAGCAGAACGTCGTTACCTTCGTCACGGAACTTCTCGGCCATGGTCAGGCCGGTCAGTGCTACGCGCAGACGGTTACCCGGCGGCTCGTTCATCTGACCGTAAACCAGTGCCACTTTGTCCAGAACGTTGGAATCCTTCATCTCGTGGTAGAAGTCGTTACCCTCACGAGTACGCTCACCCACACCGGCGAACACGGAATAACCGCTGTGCTCGATGGCGATGTTACGGATCAGTTCCATCATGTTTACGGTTTTGCCTACACCGGCACCACCGAACAGACCGACTTTACCACCCTTGGCGAACGGGCAAACCAGGTCGATAACCTTGATGCCGGTTTCCAGCAGGTCGTTGCCGCCCGCTTGTTCAGCGAAGGTTGGCGCAGGACGGTGAATGCCCCAGCGCTCTTCGGTGTCGATCGGGCCAGCTTCGTCGATCGGGTTACCGAGGACGTCCATGATCCGGCCCAGGGTCGCTTTACCGACTGGTACGGAGATGGCTGCGCCAGAGTCGGTGACTTCCAGACCGCGCTTCAAGCCTTCGGTGGAACCCATCGCAATGGTACGAACCACGCCGTCGCCCAGCTGTTGCTGAACTTCGAGGGTGGTTTCAGCCGCGCTCACTACTTTCAGCGCGTTGTAGATGCTCGGTACGCTGTCGCGTGGAAATTCCACGTCGATAACGGCGCCGATGATTTGAACGATACGTCCGCTACTCATAGCTGGATCCTCTGAATATTTGAACCGTTAAACCGCGGCAGCGCCGCCGACGATTTCCGAGATCTCTTGGGTGATCGCAGCCTGACGCGCCTTGTTGTAGACCAGCTGCAAATCGCTGATCAAATCACCGGCGTTGTCGGTAGCGTTCTTCATCGCGATCATCCGCGCAGCTTGTTCAGCCGCGTTGTTCTCGACCACCGCCTGGTAGACCTGCGACTCCACGTAACGGACCATCAAGCCGTCAAGCAGCTCTTTGGCGTCCGGTTCGTACAGATAATCCCAGTGGTGCTTGAGTTCCTGATCCGGGGTTGCCACCAGCGGAATCAACTGCTCCACGGTAGGCGATTGCGTCATGGTGTTAACGAATTTGTTGGACACCACGGACAGGCGGTCAATACGGCCGTCCAGGTAGGCATCCAGCATCACCTTGACGCTGCCGATCAGGTCATTGATCGACGGCTCTTCACCCAGGTGGCTGATAGCTGCTACGACGTTACCGCCGAAGTTGCGGAAGAAAGCCGCACCCTTGCTACCAACAACACACAGATCAATCTCGACGCCGTTTTCGCGGTTTACCGCCATGTCCTTGACCAAAGCCTTGAACAGGTTGGTGTTCAAGCCACCACACAGACCACGGTCACTGCTCACCACGACATAACCGACGCGCTTTACTTCACGGTCGAGCATGAATGGGTGGCGATATTCCGGGTTGGCGTTGGCCAGATGGCCAATAACCTGGCGGATGCGCTCCGCATAAGGACGGCTAGCAGCCATGCGCATTTGTGCCTTGCGCATTTTACTGACCGCCACTTTTTCCATGGCGCTGGTAATCTTTTGCGTGCTTTTGATGCTCGCAATCTTACTGCGAATCTCTTTTGCGCCTGCCATGTAACACCTATCAGGTTAGCAAGCGGGAGCCTTGCGGCTCCCGCTGCGGCTTACCAGGTTTGGGTGGCCTTGAACTTCTCGATACCGGCTTTCATGCCAGCGTCGATTTCGTCATTGAAGTCACCCTTCACGTTGATCTTCGCCATCAAATCGGCGTGATCGCGGTTGAAGAAAGCAATCAGCGCTTGTTCAAAGCTGCCGACCTTGGCGATTTCGACGTCAGTCAGGAACCCACGCTCAGCGGCATACAGCGACAGCGCCATGTCAGCGATCGACATTGGTGCGTATTGCTTCTGCTTCATCAGCTCGGTAACGCGCTGACCATGCTCAAGTTGCTTACGGGTCGCTTCGTCCAGGTCAGAAGCGAACTGGGCGAATGCCGCCAGTTCACGGTACTGAGCCAGAGCGGTACGGATACCACCGGAGAGCTTCTTGATGATCTTGGTCTGAGCGGCACCACCCACACGGGATACCGAAACACCGGCGTTCACAGCAGGACGGATCCCGGAGTTGAACATGGCCGATTCCAGGAAGATCTGACCGTCGGTGATGGAAATCACGTTGGTCGGAACGAACGCGGAAACGTCGCCAGCCTGGGTTTCGATGATCGGCAGTGCGGTCAGGGAACCGGTTTTGCCGGTCACTGCGCCGTTGGTGAACTTCTCTACGTACTCTTCCGAAACGCGGGATGCGCGCTCCAGCAGACGGGAGTGGAGATAGAACACGTCGCCTGGGTAAGCTTCACGGCCTGGTGGACGGCGCAGCAGCAGGGAGATCTGGCGATAAGCCACTGCTTGCTTGGACAGATCGTCATAAACGATCAGCGCGTCTTCACCGCGGTCGCGGAAGAATTCACCCATGGTGCAACCGGAGTACGGTGCCAGGAATTGCAGTGCTGCAGATTCCGAAGCGCTCGCTGCCACGACGATGGTGTTAGCCAGTGCGCCGTTTTCTTCCAGCTTGCGAACCACGTTGGCGATGGTCGATTGCTTCTGACCGATCGCGACGTAGACGCAGAAAATGCCGCTGTCTTTCTGGTTGATGATCGCGTCGATCGCCAGAGCGGTTTTACCGATCTGACGGTCACCGATGATCAGCTCACGCTGGCCACGGCCGACAGGAATCATGGCATCGACAGCCTTGTAGCCAGTCTGTACAGGCTGGTCTACCGACTTACGCCAGATCACGCCTGGAGCAACTTTCTCGACCGCATCGGTCTCGGTGTTGTTCAGCGGACCTTTGCCGTCAACTGGGTTACCCAGTGCGTCGACTACGCGACCCAGCAGTTCCTTACCAACCGGAACTTCGAGGATGCGGCCGGTGCACTTGGCGCTCATGCCTTCAGCCAGAGACTGATAGGAGCCCAATACAACGGCACCTACGGAGTCTTGCTCCAGGTTGAGAGCCATACCGAAGACGCCGCCCGGAAACTCGATCATCTCGCCGTACATGACGTCGGCCAGACCGTGAATCCGCACGATACCGTCAGATACGCTGACGACAGTGCCTTCGTTACGGGCTTGGGAGGTCACATCGAGCTTGTCGATGCGGCCCTTGATAATTTCACTTATTTCGGAAGGATTGAGTTGCTGCATTGCTCTGCTGCCCCTTCAAACTCAAGATTTCAATGCTTCGGCAAGGCTCGCGAGTTTGCCGCGAACCGAGCCATCGATAACCAGGTCGCCGGCGCGGATGACAATGCCCCCAATAAGGGATTTGTCTTCCTCGACTTGCAGGCGCACTTCCCGGTTGAGTCGTGCACTGAGAACCTTGGCGAGTTTGTCTTGCTGTTCTTGGTTCAATGCAAAAGCACTGGTCACTTCAACGTCTACCGACTTCTCTTGTTCAGCCTTGTACAGGTCGAACAGAGCGGATATCTCCGGCAAAAGCGGGAGACGGTCGTTTTCGGCAACGACGTGAATGAAGTTCTGTGCCTTGGCATCAAACTTGTCGCCGCACACGTCAATAAACGTGGCGGCCTTGTTTGCGCTCGTCAGTCGCGGGGCCTTGAGCACGCGCTGCATAGTGCCGTCTTGCGACACTGCTGCAGCCAGGCCGAGCATGGCTGACCAAGAGGCCAGTTGCTGGTGGGCCTGGGCGTGCTCGAAGGCTGCCTTAGCGTAAGGTCGGGCCAACGTGGTCAATTCTGCCATGATCGCCCTCGCTTAAATTTCAGCAGCCAGTTTGTTTACCAGCTCCGCGTGCGCGTTTTGATCGATTGTGGAACCCAGGATCTTCTCGGCGCCAGAGACTGCCAGGCTACCCAATTGGGCACGCAGCGCGTCTTTGACACTGTTCAGTTCCTGCTCGATCTCGGCCTGAGCCTGAACCTTCACACGGTCAGCGTCGATACGGGCTTTTTCAACAGCCTCTTCAACGATCTGGTTACCGCGTTTCTTGGCTTGCTCAATGATTTCGGCTGCCTGAGCTTTTGCTTCGCGCAGTTGCTGACCCGCTTTATCTTGGGCCAGCTCCAGGTCGCGAGCTGCTCGGGCGGCAGCGTCCAGTCCATCCGCGATCTTCTTCTGACGTTCGTGCAAAGCCGCGATGACCGGAGGCCACACGAACTTCATGCAAAACAGTACAAAAATGAAGAACGCAACGGACTGGCCAATCAGGGTTGCATTAATGTTCACGCCAACACCTCGCTCGTTCGTTGCACATCACACCAATTACTCGAAGGTTCGAGTAATTAGCCAGCGAGTTGACCAACGAATGGGTTCGCGAAAGTGAAGAACAGAGCGATACCAACACCGATCATGGTTACGGCGTCGAGCAGACCGGCAACGATGAACATTTTAACTTGCAGCATTGGAACCATTTCTGGCTGACGCGCTGCGCCTTCCAGGAACTTGCCGCCCAACAGGCCGAAACCAATTGCGGTACCCAGTGCGCCCAGGCCGATCAACAGTGCAACAGCGATAGCGGTTAGACCAACTACAGTTTCCATCTTTCCTCCCGACTTTTACGTCGTATGGTTTAGGTTTTTTAGATTTTAAAGCGGTAAAACAAATCGTTTCATAGCCCTGTTCGGGCCCCCACCCGTTTGACCGGATGGGACATCAGACTAGTCGAGACTGGTCTTAATGGTTCTCTTCGTGTGCCATCGACAGGTAGACGATGGTCAGCATCATGAAGATAAACGCCTGCAGGGTGATGATCAGGATGTGGAACACAGCCCACGCCCACTGCAGAACTACGCCCAGGCCGCTAAGCCAGAGCAGACCGCTGCCGAACATCACAGCAATCAGAATGAAGACCAGTTCGCCGGCGTACATGTTGCCGAACAGCCGCAGTGCCAACGAGATTGGCTTGGCGATCAGTGTCACGAACTCCAGCAGGAAGTTCACCGGAATCAGCAGGGCTTGAACGAAGATGTTCTTGCTGCCGAACGGGTGCAGGGTCAGTTCGCCGATAAAGCCGCCGATGCCCTTGACCTTGATGCTGTAGAAAATGATCAACGCGAACACCGACAGGGCCATGCCCAGGGTAGCGTTCGGGTCAGTGGTGGATACGGCACGGAATGGAATGTGCGCATCACCAGTGATCAGGATGGCCAGCTGAGGAATCCAGTCGACCGGAATCAGGTCGACGGCGTTCATCAGGAAGACCCAGACGAAGATGGTCAGTGCCAACGGTGCAATCACCGGGCTACGGCCATGGAAGCTGTCTTTCACGCTGCCATCGACGAATTCGACCAATACTTCAACGAAGTTCTGCAAAGCACCAGGCTGACCGGAAGTCGCCTTCTTCGCCGCCATGCGGAAAAGAAGAACGAAGATCAGACCCAACGCGACCGACCAGCCGAGAGTATCGACGTGGAAAGCCCAGAAGCCCATTTCTTTGGCTTCTGCTGCGGTGTGGGCAAAACCCCACCCGCCAGTTGGGTGCTGACCGAAGGTCAGGTTCTGCAAGTGGTGCTGGATATAGCCCGAAGCGGTTGTTTCTGCCATGGTTGCCTCAAACGCCCTAAGGTCTCGAAAGTCTTGTTCTCATCAGCAGGGGCGCGAACCAGCTGACCAGTTGGGTCAACACGAAGACGCCGAATACAGCTAGCGGCGCCAATGGCTTCACACCTGCGAACGTCAATGCAAAGAGCACTGCCGTCAAAATCAGTTTGCCCGCCTCACCGGCATAAAAAGACCGGACGATGGCTTGGGCTGCTCGGGCGCCGGAAAACCGAAATGCCCTGTGAGCGAAATAAACATTGGGCAGCAAAGCTATCAGGCCTCCGCAGAGTCCTGAGTACCCGGCAACGACTCCGTGCCATTGCCAGAGCGCCAAAGCGGCGATCAGCAAAACGACAAACTGAGCCATTAACACCGGAAAAACTGCCAGGCGATGGAACGGCAAGCGGTTTGGCGTGCGGCTTTCCATCACAATTACTCCCCAATGGTCGGCTGCCAGAATTCAATAACTTGGCATAATTTGTGCCGACAAAATGCGCGCAGAGTATAGGGGCGGTTCTGCCCCTATTCAACCGTCAGGTAGTGATTTCCGACTGCACGCTACATGAGGAAATGTTTCAACGAATGTGCGCGAGCACACCTTGAAGCTCATCGAGGGAGTTGTAACCAATAACCAACTGCCCTTTCCCCTTCTTTCCGTGGCGGATCTGCACCGCAGAGCCTAGGCGTTCAGCCAGGCGCTGCTCGAGTCGGGCGATATCAGGGTCCTGTTTAACCGGTTCAGCAGGCTCCTGTTTGCCACTCAACCACTGGCGAACCAGTGCCTCGGTTTGGCGCACCGTCAGCCCTCGTGCGACAACATGTCGCGCCCCTTCAACCTGTTGATTCTCCGGTAAACCGAGCAAAGCACGCGCATGACCCATTTCCAGGTCGCCGTGCGACAGCATGGTTTTGATAACTTCCGGCAACGCGATCAAGCGTAGCAGGTTGGCCACGGTCACGCGGGATTTGCCCACGGCTTCGGCGACTTGTTGCTGAGTCAGCTGGAATTCCTGCTGCAAACGCTGCAAGGCCACGGCTTCTTCGATGGGATTGAGGTCTTCGCGCTGGATGTTCTCGATCAGCGCCATGGCGATCGCGGTTTCATCCGGCACATCGCGAACCATCGCCGGGATGGTTTCCTGGCCAGCCTGCTGGCTGGCGCGCCAGCGGCGTTCACCGGCGATGATTTCAAAGCGACCGCTGCCAATCGGACGCACCACGATCGGCTGCATCACGCCCTGGGCCTTGATTGACTGCGCCAGTTCTTCCAGCGCCTGAGGATCCATGTCCCGACGCGGCTGGTACTTGCCGCGCTGGATCAGGTCCAGGGGCAGGTGCTGCAGCTCACGCTGATCGGCCTGGACCGCTTGTTCTTCCAGCGAGCTGACAGTCGGACCACTCAGCAGTGCATCCAGTCCACGTCCGAGACCTCGTTTCTTGACGGCCATGGGGATTCCTTAAGTTGCCTGAGCGGCGGCGGTGCGTGAGTTTTTGCGTTGACGACGAACAAGCTCGCCGGCCAACGCCAGATAGGCGATAGCGCCACGCGACGCTTTGTCGTAGGCCAGCGCCGGCATGCCATAGCTAGGTGCTTCGGCCAGACGGATGTTGCGCGGGATGACGGTGTCGTACAGCTGCTCGCCGAAGTGTTCCTTGAGCTGCGCCGATACATCGTTCATCAGGCTCAGGCGCGGGTCATACATGGTCCGCAACAGGCCTTCGACTTTCAGATTCGGGTTGAGCAATTCAGCGATGCGCTTGATGTTATCCACAAGGTCGCTCAAACCTTCGAGCGCGAAGTACTCGCACTGCATGGGGATAATTACCCCGTCAGCTGCAACCAACGCGTTCAGCGTCAGCATCGACAACGACGGCGGGCAGTCGATCAAAATGTAATCGTAGTTTTCACGGATCGGCGCCAACGCACTGCGCAGGCGACTTTCCTTCATCTGCATTTCCAGCAGAACCACTTCGGCTGCAGTCAGGTCACGGTTGGCCGGCAACAGCTGGTATCCGCCGTGCTCGGAGTAGTGCATGGCCTCAGCCAGGTCGCACTCGCCGATCAGCAGGTCGTAGACCGAGTTTTCCAGCCCGTGTTTATCCACACCGCTACCCATGGTGGCGTTGCCCTGTGGATCGAGATCGATCAACAGCACCCGGCGCTTGGTAGCGACCAGGGATGCTGCGAGGTTGATGCAGGTGGTGGTTTTACCCACACCACCTTTCTGGTTCGCTATCGCGAATACCTTAGCCATTCTTGCTTGTGTTCCCAATCATGCCGTGCGGCGCAGTATCAGCAGATGGCGTTGGCCTTGGCAACCAGGTACGGCCAGGGCGTGTTCGCTATCGAGGTGGAAGTCTGCCGGCAATGCTACCAGCTCATCAGCCGGATGAACGCCCTTCATTGCCAGCCAGCGTGTATCGGCATCGCCCAAGTGGCGAGTCCAGTTGCTGAAGTTTTCCATGCTGCTGAACGCCCGGGAGATGATCCCGTTGAATGGCTGGGCAGGCTGGAAAGCTTCGACACGACTGTGGATAACTTGCAGGTTATCCAGTTTGAGTTCGAGTTTGACCTGGGTCAGGAAGCGGGTTTTCTTGCCGTTGCTGTCCAAACAGGTCACTTGCGACTCTGGAAACAGGATGGCCAACGGAATACCCGGCATGCCGCCGCCGCTGCCAACGTCCAGCCAGCGACCATTCTCGACAAACGACATCACGCTCAAACTATCGAGCAGATGACGGGAGACCATTTCGTCCGGATCGCGCACGGCAGTCAGGTTGTAAGCCTTGTTCCATTTGATCAACAGGGCCAGGTAGCCCAGCAGCTGCGCATGCTGGGCTTCTGTCAGCGTGACACCGAGCTGGCGAGCGCCTGTGGATAACTCTTCGGCATGTTGCGAGGTGACCAACGAACTCAAGCGCTTTGCTCCAACTGACGGCCCGCGCCGCGTTTTTTCAAATGAATCATCAACAGCGAAATCGCTGCCGGCGTGACACCCGGGATACGTGACGCCTGGCCCAAAGTCTCTGGACGGGTCGCGCCGAGCTTGCTCTGGATCTCTTTTGAGAGACCGGAAATGTTTGTGTAATCGATATCCACAGGCAGTTTTGTATCTTCGCTGGCCCGCAGACGAGCGATTTCATCCTGCTGGCGATCGATGTAGCCGGCGTACTTGGTCTTGATTTCGACCTGCTCGGCGACTTGTGGATCTTCCGCGCCCCCACCGGTCACGGCGATCAGACCAGCGTAGTCGATTTCCGGACGGCTCAGCAGGTTGAGCAAATTGTATTCGTGAGTCAGCGGCGTACCGAACTTCTCGGAAATCGCATTGCCCTGCTCAGTGCCCGGGCGGACCCAGGTACTTTTCAGGCGCTGTTCTTCAAGGTCGATGCTTTCGCGTTTCTTGCAGAAGGCCGCCCAACGCGCGTCATCCACCAGACCCAGCTCGCGACCTTTTTCGGTCAGACGCAGGTCGGCGTTGTCTTCACGCAGGATCAGGCGGTACTCGGCACGGGACGTGAACATCCGGTACGGCTCTTGAGTTCCGAGAGTAATCAGGTCGTCGACCAACACCCCGATGTACGCCTCGTCGCGACGCGGGCACCAGGCATCTTTGCCCTGCGCACGCAGAGCCGCGTTGGCGCCAGCCAGCAAACCCTGGGCGCCGGCTTCTTCGTAACCAGTGGTGCCGTTGATTTGCCCGGCGAAAAACAGACCGCCGATGACTTTGGTTTCGAGGCTGTACTTCAGGTCACGCGGGTCGAAGTAGTCGTACTCGATGGCATAGCCAGGACGAACAATGTGCGCGTTTTCCATGCCGCGGATCGATTGCACGATGTGCAGTTGCACGTCGAACGGCAAGGAGGTGGATATCCCGTTCGGGTACAGCTCGTGCGTAGTCAAACCTTCCGGCTCGATGAAGACCTGGTGGCTTTCCTTGTCGGCAAAGCGGTGGATCTTGTCTTCGATCGACGGGCAATACCGCGGGCCGATGCCTTCGATCAGCCCTGCATCGGAATACATCGGAGAACGATCGAGGTTGGCGGCAATGATTTCGTGGGTGCGAGCGTTGGTGTGGGTAATCCAGCAGCTCACCTGTTTCGGATGTTGCTCTTTGGACCCCATGAACGACATCACCGGGATCGGTGTATCGCCTGCTTGCTCGGTCATCACCGAGAAATCCACAGAACGACCGTCGATCCGCGGTGGCGTACCGGTTTTCAGGCGACCGACTCGCAGCGGCAATTCACGCAGACGATGAGCCAGGGCGATCGATGGCGGATCGCCGGCACGGCCACCGGAGTAATTCTGCAAGCCGATGTGGATAAGTCCACCGAGGAAGGTGCCAGTGGTCAACACCACGGAATCGGCGAAGAAACGCAGACCCATCTGGGTGACAACACCGCGCACTTGTTCCTGCTCGACGATCAGGTCATCAGCAGCTTGTTGAAATATCCACAGGTTCGGCTGGTTTTCCAAAGCTTCGCGGACAGCGGCCTTGTACAGAACCCGGTCTGCCTGAGCGCGAGTCGCTCGTACGGCCGGACCTTTGCGGCTGTTCAACACGCGAAATTGAATACCACCTTTGTCGGTAGCCATGGCCATCGCGCCGCCGAGGGCATCGATTTCTTTCACCAGATGGCTTTTACCGATCCCACCGATGGCGGGGTTGCAACTCATGGCACCGAGGGTTTCCACGTTATGCGTCAACAACAGGGTTTTTGCACCCATACGTGCTGAGGCCAGTGCTGCCTCGGTACCGGCATGACCGCCGCCGATGACGATCACTTCAAAACGGGAAGGGAAATCCACCACGCACCTCGTGCCTGCTTCAGTTAGGTAATCAGGAATAGTTTGAGCTCAGGTTTCTGGACCTGGTCGACAAGTATAGGGACTTCGCCCTTCCTAAAGAACCCTTTGCACAAAATTTAACCAGCTGTGGAGAAGTCGGGGTTATAGAAATTAAAAAGAGAGAAATTTATTAAATCTTTGTTTTTATGTTTATTTCTACTGAGTCACATTTCTGTGGATAGATCGCTACAAGCCTTTATATTCAATATGTACAGCGATTCAAAACCCTGTGGTCATGTACCAAGGAGGCCCTTGGATAACCGGTTTAAGCCTGTGGATGAAAGGGATGGTTATCCACAGGGGCGGTTATCTTCAGTTTTCACGCCCTGTTATCAACTGCCCTTAGTGGCACTTACTCACAGGGCTTAATCCACAGATAAATGCTGATCGAGCAAATTCCGGACACGGAAAATCCGCTCAAGCAGAAAGAATCTGCTCGGCACTGGAGGAAATTTAAGGCAAGGGAGGGAACAGACAGGCGCGAACGGCCTGTCTGTGAATATCGGAAGGACTATTTACCGATGCAGAAGCTGGAAAAAATACGTCCCAGCAGATCATCCGAGCTGAATGCGCCGGTGATCTCACCCAAAGAGTGCTGAGCCTGGCGCAAATCTTCCGCCAGCAGCTCACCAGCACCCGCCAGAGTCAACTGCGCACGGCCATGCTCAAGGGATGCGCTGGCGTGTCGCAACGCATCAAGGTGACGCCTGCGTGCACTGAAGCTGCTTTCCGAAGTCTGCTCGTAACCCATGCAGGCCTTGAGATGTTCGCGTAGCAATTCCAGCCCCATACCGCCAGATTTGGCACTAAGGCTGATGGTGACGTGGCCATCGTCACTGACTTCCAGGGCAATCGCTTCTCCCGTCAGGTCAGCCTTATTACGGATCAGCGTAACTTTTGCCGGATCCGGGCGGATTTCAAGGAACTCCGGCCATAACGCAAACGGATCAAGTGCCTCAGGAGCGGTCGCATCGACCACCAGCAACACCCGATCTGCTTCGCCGATGGCTTTCAACGCCCGCTCGACGCCGATTTTTTCCACCTGGTCATCGGTATCCCGCAGACCGGCGGTGTCGACCACGTGCAACGGCATGCCATCGATGTGGATATGTTCGCGAAGAATATCCCGGGTGGTGCCGGCAATCTCGGTCACGATCGCGGCTTCTCGACCGGCCAAGGCATTCAGCAGGCTGGACTTGCCGGCATTGGGTCGGCCGGCAATGACCACGGTCATCCCGTCGCGAAGCAAGGCACCTTGCCCGGCTTCACGAAGCACTGTGGATAATTCATCGCGCACTTTGTCGAGCATGGCCAGTACGTGGCCGTCGGCCAGGAAGTCGATTTCTTCTTCCGGGAAATCGATCGCAGCCTCGACGTAGATGCGCAGGCCGATCAACTGCTCGGTGAGGTTATGCACACGCAAGGAGAATGCGCCTTGCAACGAACGCAGTGCATTTCGCGCAGCCTGTGCAGAACTGGCCTCGATCAAGTCGGCAATGGCTTCCGCCTGGGCCAGGTCGAGCTTGTCGTTGAGGAAGGCGCGTTCACTGAATTCTCCTGGCCGAGCCAGACGACAGCCCAGTTCCAGACAACGTTTGAGCAGCATATCGAGAACAATCGGCCCGCCGTGCCCCTGCAGTTCAAGCACATCTTCGCCGGTGAAGGAGTTCGGTCCCGGAAAATACAACGCGATGCCTTCGTCCAGCACCTCTTCGTTTTCGTTGAGAAACGGACCGTAGTGGGCAAATCGAGGTTTCAATTCCCGACCGCTGATCGCCCTGGCAGCAATGCTCGCCAACGGCCCGGAAATACGGACGATGCCCACACCGCCGCGACCTTGAGCGGTGGCGACAGCTGCGATGGTTTCCCGAGGAACGCTCATAAACCAGTACCCAGACAAAAGTGACAGATAGCAAAACGCCCCACTAGGGGGCGTTTTGAGTGGTTATCCACAGTGTAAATCAGGCAGCTGCTTTGGTAGCTGCTTCAACTTTACGAGTGATGTACCACTGTTGGGCGATGGACAGGCAGTTGTTCACAACCCAGTACAGCACCAGACCAGCCGGGAACCACAGGAAGAAGAAGGTGAAGATGATTGGCATCAGCTTCATGACCTTCGCCTGCATCGGATCCGGAGGAGTCGGGTTCAACTGCTGCTGGATAAACATGGTTGCACCCATGATGATCGGCAGAATGAAGAACGGATCCTTGATCGACAGGTCAGTAATCCACAGCATGAACGGCGCTTGGCGCATTTCAACGCTTTCCAGCAGAACCCAGTACAGCGACAGGAAAACCGGCATCTGCACGAGGATTGGCAAGCAACCACCCAGCGGATTGATCTTCTCTTTCTTGTACAGCTCCATCATGGCTTGCGACATTTTCTGCCGATCATCGCCATGTTGCTCTTTCAGCGCAGCCAGTTTCGGTGCCACTGCACGCATGCGCGCCATGGATTTGTAGCTGGCAGCCGACAGCGGGAAGAAAATCCCCTTGATCAGCATAGTCAGGAAGATGATCGACCAGCCCCAGTTACCGATCAGCGCGTGGATGTGTTGCAGCAGCCAGAAGATTGGCTGGGCAATGAACCACAGGATGCCGTAATCGACGGTCAATTCCAGACCTGGGGACAACTCTTTCAGCACAGCCTGGCTTTTTGGACCGGCGTACAGAACAGCGCTGACTTCGGCTTTTGCACCTGGTGCAACGGTCACTGCCGGAGCGGTGTAGCCGATGATGTAGTTGCCTTTGCTGTCTTTACGGGTCTGGACGAGGTTGTTTTCGCCCTTCGCCGGAATCCACGCGGTCACGAAGTAGTGTTGCAACCAGGCAACCCAACCACCGTTAACGGTTTCTTTCAGCTGAGCCTTGTCCATGTCCTTCATCGACACTTTCTTGTACGGCTCGTTACTTGTCCACAGGGCGGCGCCCAGGTAAGTCGCGGTGCCGGTGGCAGTGCTGGAAGAAGGATCGGAGCTGGCGTCACGCTTCAGCTGGGCGAACATCGCACCCGACCAAGGCTTGGCGCTTTCGTTGTCGATCAGGTAGGAAACGGTTACGTCATACAAGCCACGTTTTACGGTGAAACGCTTGATGTAGTTGACGCCGTCCTTGCTGAACTTGAGGTCCACGACCATTTGGTCCTGACCGTCAGCCAGTTGGTAGATCTTCTTCTCGGAGGAGTAAACCGGGCGACCGGCTGGACTTGCGTCCGGACCGTCGGTGCCGATCAGACCGCTCTGGGCCAGATAAGTCCGCTCGTTGCCGTTATCGAACAACTGGAATGGAATTTCCGGATGGTCCTGGCGACGTGGATACAGCGGCAACGTCAGTTGGGCAACATCACCACCTTGTGGATCGATAGCCAGGTTGAGCACATCCGTTTTGATCTGGATGAGGTCTTTGCTTACAGCCACTGGTGTTTCAGTGGGTGCAGTTGCACTGGTATCACTTGGTGCGCGTGGAATGTCGTCACTGACAGAAGCATTATTGCCAGTCGCCGTGTCCGGTAGGCCCGGTGCGGTAGTACTGGAAGCAACATTCTGAGTCGGCAGGGCAGCCTGGCCATAGTCCTGGTTCCATTTAAGAACCATAACGTAGGACACGATTGCCAGGGCGACGATCAGGATCGTGCGTTTGATATCCATGATTACTCGGCCATCGAAGAAGAACGGGAGGTAGGGATAGGCGGAACCGGGTCATAACCACCGGGATTCCACGGATGACAGCGACCTAAACGACGAAAGGTCAGCCAGCCACCGCGCAGAAGGCCATGATTTTCTATGGCTTCATACGCGTAGCAGGAACAACTGGGGTAGAAACGACAGTGACTGGCCATCAGAGGACTAATGGCATAGCGATAAAACTGGATCGGAACGAGTGCCAGTTTACGCATCGGGACTGTCTACCCCTACAGTTTCGGTTTTGACTGCTGGTACCGGCTTGCTACGTGCCAGACGCTTCCAGAGCTTGCCGAAATGCTGAATCAATTCGGGGTTTTCTACGTCACCCAAACCTTTGCGCGCGACGATAACGATGTCCCAACCGACCAGTGAATCCTGGTTCAGGCGAAACGATTCGCGCATCAGACGTTTGAGGCGATTGCGCTCGACGGAGAGCTTTACGCTCTTTTTCCCGATAACCAACCCGAGACGGGGGTGATCAAGATCGTTGTTGCGCGCAAGGAGCAGGAGATTTTTCCCCGGAACCTTGCCGGTAGGGGAGTCAAAGACTGCCTTGAAATGCCGGGGAGTAAGCAGACGCTTTTCCCGACTGAAGTCCTGACTCACCTCCAGTGCCGGATTATCAAACTGCCAGACGCGCACGACCTTTGGCGCGACGACGCGACAGGACGGCACGACCGTTCTTGGTAGCCATGCGAGCACGGAAACCGTGGGTACGAGCGCGTTTGATAGTGCTTGGTTGGAAAGTACGTTTCATTGTCGTGTTACCTGGTTCGTCCACAACGGGCCGGAATGGCCCCCGTTTTAAGAGACCGGGGATTCTAGAGAAAGCAAGCCTCTAGGTCAATTTCCAACCAGCGTTTCCTTATAAATAGATCTCCAGGCATTTTCTCGTCCGCACGTCTTCGCTAGATATAGAAATAAAGAAGGAAGTTATTTAAAGCTTTTCTGTAAAGCTTATAAAAGCTAGGGAGGCGTTCAGTTGTGGATAACTACCTTCAGCCCTTCTATCCCGTGCTGTACAGAGAATGACAACTACGGTGGAAAACAGGGGGCAGCCTGTGCTGCACTGTCGGATAAGCTGTGGGTGGAATGGACAGTTATCCACAGGAGGGTTATCCACCGAGTTTCACCCCCACTTGTCCAGTGCCCTCATGGGCGGTTATCCACAGAGCTTATGCACATACCATTGGTCGCCTTTTTGGCGGTTAACGCGTTGATAATTCATGGCCTGTGCGCAACCTGCATGTGGATAAGTGGACGTCTGGCCGCTACAATGGCCGCTTGTTTTTGCCTCACCGGCTTTCAACTTAGGGGATATCCGTGTCAGTGGAACTTTGGCAGCAGTGCGTGGAGCTTTTGCGCGATGAGCTGCCTGCCCAACAATTCAACACTTGGATCCGTCCACTACAGGTCGAAGCCGAAGGCGACGAGTTGCGTGTCTACGCACCGAATCGTTTTGTTCTCGACTGGGTCAACGAAAAGTACCTGGGCCGCGTCCTTGAACTGCTGGATGAGCATGGCAATGGCATCGCGCCCGCGCTCTCCTTATTAATAGGCAGCAAACGCAGTTCGGCACCGCGTGCGGCACCAAATGCACCGTTGGCCGCCGCTGCTTCCCAGGCTCAGGCCGCTCAAGCGCCTGTCAGCGCTCCAGCGCCTCCCCCGGCGACCGCACCGACCAAGCGTGCGACGCAAAAAGTGGCGGAGGTCAGTGAAGAGCCGTCACGCGACAGCTTCGACCCGATGGCCGGCGCCAGCTCGCAACAGGCTCCTATTCGGTCCGAGCAGCGCACGGTGCAAGTCGAAGGCGCGCTCAAGCACACCAGTTACCTGAACCGCACGTTCACCTTCGAAAACTTTGTCGAGGGTAAGTCCAACCAGCTGGCCCGGGCTGCGGCCTGGCAGGTCGCGGATAACCCCAAGCACGGTTACAACCCGCTCTTCCTTTATGGCGGCGTCGGCTTGGGTAAGACTCACTTGATGCATGCTGTGGGTAACCATCTATTAAAGAAGAACCCGAATGCCAAGGTCGTGTACCTGCACTCGGAGCGATTCGTCGCCGACATGGTCAAGGCCCTGCAGCTGAACGCGATCAACGAGTTCAAACGCTTCTACCGTTCGGTGGATGCGCTGCTGATCGATGACATTCAGTTCTTTGCTCGCAAAGAGCGGTCCCAGGAAGAGTTTTTCCACACCTTCAACGCCCTGCTTGAAGGTGGCCAGCAGGTCATTCTTACCAGTGACCGCTACCCGAAAGAAATCGAAGGCCTTGAAGAGCGCCTTAAATCCCGCTTCGGCTGGGGCCTGACGGTCGCCGTCGAGCCGCCGGAGCTGGAAACCCGCGTCGCGATCCTGATGAAAAAGGCTGACCAGGCCAAAGTCGATCTGCCACACGATGCGGCGTTCTTTATTGCCCAGCGTATCCGCTCCAACGTCCGTGAGCTGGAAGGCGCGCTTAAACGCGTGATCGCACACTCGCACTTCATGGGCCGCGACATCACCATCGAGTTGATTCGCGAATCCCTGAAAGACCTGTTGGCGCTGCAAGACAAACTGGTCTCTGTGGATAACATTCAGCGCACGGTCGCCGAGTACTACAAGATCAAGATTTCCGATCTGCTGTCCAAGCGTCGTTCTCGCTCGGTCGCACGTCCGCGTCAGGTTGCAATGGCGTTGTCCAAAGAGTTGACTAACCACAGCCTGCCCGAAATCGGCGATGTGTTTGGTGGCCGCGACCATACGACCGTTTTGCACGCCTGCCGCAAGATCAACGAACTTAAGGAATCCGACGCGGACATCCGCGAGGACTACAAGAACCTGCTGCGTACACTGACTACTTGATGAACACCAGCGCAGCTTATTAAGGCAAGGGACTAGACCATGCATTTCACCATTCAACGCGAAGCCCTGTTGAAACCCCTGCAACTGGTCGCAGGCGTCGTCGAGCGCCGACAGACCTTGCCGGTGCTCTCCAACGTGCTGCTGGTTGTCGAAGGCCAGCAACTGTCGCTGACCGGTACCGACCTGGAAGTCGAGCTGGTCGGTCGTGTGCAACTCGAAGAGCCTGCGGACCCGGGTTCCATCACTGTGCCTGCGCGCAAGCTGATGGACATCTGCAAGAGCTTGCCGAACGATGCGCTGATCGACATTAAGGTCGATGAGCAGAAGCTCGTCGTGAAGGCCGGTCGTAGCCGCTTCACCCTGTCGACCCTGCCGGCCAACGATTTCCCTACGGTCGAAGAAGGCCCTGGCTCGCTGACTTGCAGCCTGGAGCAGAGCAAGCTGCGTCGTTTGATCGAACGTACCAGCTTCGCCATGGCCCAGCAGGACGTGCGTTATTACCTGAACGGCATGCTGCTTGAAGTGTCCGAAGGCATCATCCGCGCCGTGGCCACCGACGGTCACCGTCTGGCGATGTGCTCGATGAAGGCCGATATCGGTCAGCCGGATCGCCATCAGGTCATCGTGCCGCGCAAAGGTATCCTTGAACTCGCGCGCTTGCTGACCGAGCCGGACGGCATCGTCAGCATCGTGCTGGGTCAACACCACATCCGCGCGACCACCGGCGAGTTCACCTTCACTTCGAAACTGGTCGACGGTAAATTCCCTGATTACGAGCGCGTTCTGCCAAAAGGCGGCGACAAGCTGGTACTCGGTGATCGCCAAGCCCTGCGTGAAGCATTCAGCCGCACTGCGATCCTGTCCAACGAGAAGTACCGCGGTATCCGACTGCAATTGGCCAACGGCCAGCTGAAAATTCAGGCGAACAACCCGGAGCAGGAAGAAGCTGAAGAAGAAGTCGGCGTCGAGTACAACGGCGGCAATCTGGAAATCGGCTTCAACGTGAGCTATCTGCTCGACGTGCTGGGCGTGATGACCACCGAGCAGGTTCGCCTGATCCTGTCCGACTCGAACAGCAGTGCGCTGGTGCAAGAGTCCGACAACGATGACTCGGCCTACGTTGTCATGCCGATGCGTCTGTAATCATGCTCAGCAGAAGCTAGATGTCTTTAAGTCGCGTCTCGGTCACCGCGGTGCGTAATCTGCACCCGGTGACCTTCTCCCCCTCCCCCCGAATCAATATTCTTTACGGCGCCAACGGCAGCGGCAAAACCAGTGTTCTGGAAGCCATTCACCTGCTGGGGCTTGCCCGTTCGTTTCGTAGCACCCGATTGTTGCCCGTCATTCAGTACGAGCAACTGGCATGCACGGTATTTGGGCAGGTTGAACTGGCCGAGGGTGGCCATAGCGCGTTGGGGATATCTCGAGACAGGCAGGGCGAGTTTCAGATTCGCATCGACGGCCAGAACGCTCGCAGTGCGGCGCAACTGGCGGAGATCCTGCCGCTTCAGTTGATTAACCCGGACAGCTTCCGCTTGCTGGAAGGCGCACCGAAGATTCGTCGGCAGTTTCTCGACTGGGGTGTGTTCCACGTGGAACCGCGATTCATGTCCACCTGGCAGCGCTTGCAGAAGGCCCTGCGCCAGAGAAACTCTTGGCTGCGGCATGGTACACTTGACGCCGTTTCGCAAGCGGTTTGGGACAGGGAACTGTGCCAGGCCAGCGCTGAAATAGATGAATACCGCCGCGCTTACATCAAAGCCTTGAAACCAGTCTTTGAACAGACCTTGAGCGAACTGGTTGAGCTCGAGGGTTTGACGCTCAGCTATTACCGCGGTTGGGACAAGGACCGGGAGTTGAGTGCTGTGCTCGCCGGGTCCCTTCAGCGGGATCAGCAAATGGGTCATACCCAAGCCGGACCACAACGTGCTGATTTGCGCCTTAGGTTGGGTGCACATAACGCCGCGGACATCTTGTCCCGTGGTCAGCAGAAGTTGGTGGTCTGTGCATTGCGGATTGCCCAAGGGCACCTGGTAAGCCAGGCCCGACGCGGCCAGTGTATTTATCTGGTGGATGACCTGCCGTCCGAACTGGACGAGCACCACCGTCGCGCGCTTTGCCGCTTGCTGGAAGACTTACGCTGCCAGGTGTTTATCACCTGTGTAGATCACGAATTATTGAGGGACGGCTGGCAGACGGAAACGCCAGTCGCTCTGTTCCACGTGGAACAGGGCCGTATCACCCAGACCCACGACCATCGGGAGTGAAGGCATTGAGCGAAGAAAATACGAATACCTACGACTCAACGAGCATTAAGGTGCTGAAAGGCCTGGATGCCGTCCGTAAACGTCCTGGTATGTACATTGGTGACACCGACGATGGCAGCGGTCTGCACCACATGGTCTTCGAGGTAGTCGACAACTCCATCGATGAAGCGCTCGCTGGCCACTGTGACGACATCAGCATCATTATCCACCCGGATGAATCCATCACCGTTCGCGACAACGGTCGTGGCATCCCGGTAGACGTGCACAAAGAAGAAGGCGTTTCGGCAGCCGAGGTCATCATGACCGTGCTGCACGCCGGCGGGAAGTTCGACGACAACTCCTACAAAGTATCCGGCGGTCTGCACGGTGTAGGTGTTTCGGTGGTCAACGCCCTGTCCGAAGAGCTGGTCCTGACCGTTCGCCGCAGCGGCAAGATTTGGGAACAGACGTACATTCACGGCGTTCCGAAAGAGCCGATGAAAATTGTCGGTGAGAGCGAAACCACCGGCACCCAGATCCACTTCAAACCGTCCGATCTGACCTTCAAGAATATCCACTTCAGCTGGGACATCCTGGCCAAGCGGATTCGTGAACTGTCCTTCCTCAACTCCGGTGTCGGTATCGTCCTCAAGGATGAGCGCAGCGGCAAGGAAGAGCTGTTCAAGTATGAAGGTGGCCTGCGTGCGTTCGTTGAATACCTGAACACCAATAAGACTCCGGTCAACCAGGTGTTCCACTTCAACATCCAGCGCGAAGACGGCATCGGCGTGGAAATCGCCCTGCAGTGGAACGACAGCTTCAACGAGAACCTGTTGTGCTTCACCAACAACATTCCACAGCGCGATGGCGGTACTCACTTGGTGGGTTTCCGCTCCGCACTGACGCGTAACTTGAACACCTACATCGAAGCGGAAGGCCTGGCGAAGAAGCACAAGGTCGCGACCACCGGTGACGATGCCCGTGAAGGCCTGACCGCAATCATTTCGGTGAAAGTCCCGGATCCGAAGTTCAGCTCCCAGACCAAAGACAAGCTGGTGTCTTCCGAAGTGAAGACAGCGGTAGAACAGGAAATGGGCAAGTACTTCTCCGACTTCCTGCTGGAAAACCCGAACGAGGCCAAACTGGTCGTCGGCAAGATGATCGACGCGGCTCGCGCTCGTGAAGCGGCGCGTAAAGCCCGTGAGATGACCCGTCGCAAAGGTGCGCTGGATATCGCCGGCCTGCCGGGCAAACTGGCTGACTGCCAGGAAAAAGACCCTGCCCTGTCAGAACTGTACCTCGTGGAAGGTGACTCTGCTGGCGGCTCCGCCAAGCAGGGTCGCAACCGCCGGACCCAGGCCATCCTGCCGTTGAAAGGCAAGATCCTGAACGTCGAGAAGGCGCGCTTCGACAAGATGATCTCTTCGCAAGAAGTGGGCACCTTGATCACCGCGCTGGGCTGTGGCATCGGCCGCGACGAGTACAACATCGCCAAGCTGCGTTACCACAACATCATCATCATGACCGATGCTGACGTCGACGGTTCGCACATCCGTACCCTGCTGCTGACCTTCTTCTTCCGTCAGTTGCCGGAACTGATCGAGCGCGGCTACATCTATATCGCTCAGCCGCCGCTGTACAAGGTCAAGAAAGGCAAGCAAGAGCAATACATCAAAGACGACGACGCCATGGAAGAGTACATGACGCAGTCGGCCCTGGAAGACGCGAGCCTGCACCTGAACGAGGATGCTCCGGGTATTTCCGGACCTGCCCTTGAGCGTCTGGTGAACGACTTCCGTCTGGTAATGAAGACTCTCAAGCGTCTGTCGCGACTGTACCCACAGGAACTGACCGAGCACTTCATCTATCTGCCTGCTGTCAGTCTGGAGCAATTGTCTGATCACGCAGCGATGCAGAATTGGATGGCCCAGTACGAAGTCCGTCTGCGCACTGTCGAGAAGTCTGGCCTGGTCTACAAAGCCAGCCTGCGTGAAGACCGTGAACGTAACGTCTGGCTGCCAGAGGTCGAACTGATCTCCCACGGCCTGTCGAACTACGTCACCTTCAACCGCGACTTCTTCGGCAGCAACGATTACAAAACCGTTGTATCCCTGGGCGCTCAACTGAGCACCTTGCTGGACGACGGTGCGTACATCCAGCGTGGCGAGCGCAAAAAGCCGGTCACCGAGTTCAAGGAAGCCCTTGAATGGCTGATGGCTGAAAGCACCAAGCGTCACACCATCCAGCGATACAAAGGTCTGGGCGAAATGAACCCGGATCAGCTGTGGGAAACCACCATGGACCCAAGCCAGCGCCGGATGCTCAAAGTGACCATCGAAGACGCCATTGGCGCAGACCAGATCTTCAACACCCTGATGGGTGATGCGGTCGAACCTCGTCGTGACTTCATCGAAAGCAACGCCTTGGCGGTGTCTAACCTGGATTTCTAATCCAGCAGCTGACTGCTAATTGAAAAAGGCCAACGCTCAGCGTTGGCCTTTTTTTTATACCTTCAAAGATGATCGCAGAGCCAAACACATCGCAAATCGCAGGCATAAAAAAACCGGCTATATCAGCCGGTTTTTTTGCGCCCGAAAAAAACTTATGCACCATTTCCGGAGTTTTATGAGTTTAAGAAATATATATATAAATCATAAAGATACGCTCATAAAACGTTAGTTTTCGGTAAAACGGTACACAGGTTATCCACAGAATCTCAGACAGCCACTTGATCGTTGGCCGAGGGGGCGGCTGGGGCGGCTGGCAGCGAACCCATTTCCCGCTGCATCTGCTCGTTCCAGCTCTGCACACGGTCATTCAGATCGGCAATGGCGCGCGGCCCACTGCCTACGGCGTACATTGGCTCGCCAATGATCACGGTGATGATGCCTTGCTTCTTCGCCCAACCGGTTTTCGGCCAGAACTTGCCGGCATTGTGCGCAATCGGCAGGACTGGAAGTGCGGCATTGACTGCCAATGCGGTGCCACCGCGTGAGAACTTGCCGATGGTGCCATAAGGAACGCGAGTCCCTTCGGGGAAGATCAGCACCCAGACGCCATCCTTCAGCAATTCATGTCCCTTCTTCGCCACATGCTTGAGCGCAGCTTTCGGATTGTCGCGGTCGATAGCGATCGGTCGCAACATGGCCATGGCCCAGCCGAAGAATGGCACGAACAGCAATGAGCGCTTGAGCACTTGGCTCAATGGCTCGAAGTAGGCAGAGAGAAAGAAGGTCTCCCAGGTGCTCTGGTGGTTCGACTGAATCACGCAGGGCTGGTCAGGCACGTTCTCGGCGCCCCTTACTTCGTAGCTGATGCCCAGAAAGACTTTGCTCAGCCACAAGGCGCAACGGCACCAGTACACATTGATGAAGCGATACCGCGCCTTGAACGGCAGAAACGGCGCGATTAAAAAGCTCAGGCTGCACCAAAGCAAGGAGCTGGTGCCCAGCAGCAGGTAAAAGAGGAAGGTTCTGATGGCCTGCAGTATCGACATGGCGACATTTACCGTTGCGGGCACTGCCCGCCTATTCAAGCGCACTCCCGATCAATCCTTGGTCAGGAACAATCGAAGCACTCTAATTGTGGATAAGTTCTGCGGCAATCGCCGCAAGATCGTCAAAAATCAAGGTGCCCACCGGCAGGGTCTTGCCCAGAGTCTTTTCGCCTTTCCCGGTCTTTACCAAAACTGGCTGAGAGTCGACGGCTTTGGCGGCTTCCAGGTCACCAAGGGTATCGCCGACGAACCATAGATGAGTCAGCGATACGTTGTAATGAGCGGCGATGGTTTTCAACATCCCGGGTTTTGGCTTGCGGCAATCGCAGCCGTCGTCCGGCCCGTGCGGGCAGTAGACAATCAGCCCGACCTCGCCGCCCTGCTCCGCCACCAACGAACGCAAGCGCTCGTGCATAGCGTCCAGGGTAGCGATGTCGTAATAGCCGCGAGCGATGCCCGACTGGTTGGTAGCCACCGCCACCGTCCAGCCGGCCTTGCTCAACTGCGCGATGGCTTCGATCGAACCGGGGAGCGGAATCCACTCCTCCACCGACTTGATGTAAGCGTCGGAGTCGTAATTGATCACCCCGTCCCGATCGAGAATCAGCAGTTTCAACAGCAGTCCCTCAGCCCAGCATCGAAATGTCGGCAACGCCGAGGAACAGTCCACGCAGGCGCGCCAGCAATGCGTAACGGTTTGCGCGGACCTTGGCGTCTTCAGCGTTGACCATCACGGCCTCGAAGAACGCATCCACCGGCTCGCGCAAGGCAGCCAGACGGGCCAGCGATTCGCTGTACTGACGGGCAGCGGCCATCGGCTGTACAGCCTGGTCAGCCTGCTGGATCGCCGAGTACAGGGAGAACTCGTTGGCATTGTCGAAGTACTTGGCTTCCACGACCGAAGGAATGGAGCCTTCGACCTTGCTCAGCAAGTTCGAAACGCGTTTGTTCACTGCGGCCAGGGCTGCGGCTTCCGGCAATTTGCGGAACGCTTCCACGGCTTGTACGCGCTGATCGAAGTCCAGGGCAGAACCCGGTTTCAGGGCACGGACCGACAGGTAAGTCCCGACATCCACGCCTTCGTCTTCGTAACGGGCACGCAGACGGTCGAAGATGAACTCCAGCACCGAATCGTTCAGGCCGGCAGCCTTGACCTTGGTACCGAACGCATTCACGGCGAATGCCACGGCGTCGTTCAGGTCGAGGTCGAGCTTCTTGTCGATCAGGATGCGCAACACGCCGAGTGCAGCACGACGCAGGGCATACGGGTCTTTGCTGCCGGTTGGCAGCATGCCGATGCCGAAGATACCGACCAGGGTATCGAGCTTGTCGGCGATGGCCACGGCCGCACCGGTCAGGGTGGTCGGCAGTTCAGCACCGGCACCGCGCGGCATGTACTGCTCGTTCAGGGCCAGTGCGACTTCTTCCGGCTCGCCGTCGTTGAGGGCGTAGTAGTAACCGGCGACACCTTGCATCTCCGGGAACTCACCGACCATCTCGGTCGCCAGATCGCACTTGGACAGCAGGCCGGCACGGGAAGCCCAGGCTGCGTTGCCGCCAATGCGTTGCGCGATGAACGCGGCCAGTTTGGAAACGCGCTCGGCCTTGTCATAGACGCTGCCGAGTTTTTCCTGGAACACCACGTTCTGCAGGCGCAGGTTGAAGTCTTCGAGTTTCTGCTTCTTGTCTTGCTTGAAGAAGAACTCGGCGTCGGTCAGGCGTGGACGAACCACTTTCTCGTTACCGGCGATAATCTGCTGCGGGTCTTTGCTTTCGATGTTGGCCACGGTGATGAAACGTGGCAGCAACTTGCCGTCGGCATCCAGCAGGCAGAAGTACTTCTGGTTGTCCTGCATGGTGGTGATCAGGGCTTCTTGTGGCACGTCGAGGAAACGTTCCTCGAACGAGCACACCAGCGGCACCGGCCATTCGACCAGCGCGGTCACTTCGTCGAGCAAGGCTGGGGGAACGATGGCAGTACCTTCCTGCATCGTCGCCAGCTCTTCGGTGCGTTTGCTGATCAGCTCGCGACGCTCGTTGGCATCGGCCAGTACGTAGGCGGCACGCAGGTCGCTCAGGTAATTGGCCGGCGAAGTGATACGCACGCTTTCCGGGTGATGGAAGCGGTGACCACGGGAATCACGACCGGACTTCTGGGCGAGGATCGTGCAATCGATGACCTGGTCACCGAGCAGCATTACCAGCCACTGGGTCGGACGAACGAATTCTTCCTTGCGAGCACCCCAGCGCATGCGCTTTGGGATCGGCAGGTCGTTCAGCGAATCTTCAACGATGGTCGGCAGCAGGCTCGCAGTCGGCTTGCCGGCGATGCTTTGGCTGTAACGCAGTTTCGGGCCGCTTTGATCGATTTCGCTCAGGTCGACGCCGCATTTCTTGGCGAAGCCCAGTGCTGCTTGAGTCGGGTTGCCTTCGGCATCGAACGCGGCCTGACGTGGCGGGCCGTCGAGGTTGATGCTGCGATCCGGCTGCTGAGTCGCCAGCGAGGTGATCAGCACAGCCAGACGACGTGGTGCGGCGTAGACGGTTTTGGTCTCGTAGTTCAGGCCCGCGGCTTGCAGGCCCTTGTCGATACCGGCCAGGAACGCGTCGGCCAGGGTGTTCAGGGCTTTGGGTGGCAGTTCTTCGGTGCCCAGTTCAACCAGAAAATCTTGAGCACTCATTGTGCAGCCTCCAGCTTGGCCAGTACTTCGTCACGCAGGTCCGGGGTCGCCATCGGGAAGCCCAGCTTGGCGCGAGCCAGCAGGTAGGCTTGCGCAACGGAACGCGCCAGGGTGCGCACACGCAGGATGTATTGCTGACGCGCGGTCACCGAGATCGCCCGGCGCGCATCCAGCAGGTTGAAGGTATGGGAGGCCTTCAACACCATTTCGTAGCTCGGCAATGGCAGCGGCTGGTCGAGTTCGATCAGGCGCTTGGCTTCGCTTTCGTAGAAGTCGAACAGTTCGAACAGCTTCTCGACGTTGGCGTGTTCGAAGTTGTAGGTCGACTGCTCCACTTCGTTCTGGTGGAACACGTCGCCGTAAGTCACTTTACCGAACGGACCGTCAGCCCAGACCAGGTCGTAGACCGAGTCCACGCCTTGCAGGTACATGGCCAGACGTTCCAGACCGTAAGTGATCTCGCCGGTCACCGGGTAGCACTCGATGCCGCCCGCTTGCTGGAAGTAAGTGAACTGCGTCACTTCCATGCCGTTGAGCCAGACTTCCCAGCCCAGACCCCAGGCGCCCAGTGTCGGCGATTCCCAGTTGTCTTCGACGAAGCGAATGTCGTGGACCAACGGGTCCAGGCCGACGTGCTTGAGGGAGCCCAGGTACAGTTCCTGGAAGTTATCCGGGTTCGGCTTCAGGACTACCTGGAACTGGTAGTAGTGCTGCAGACGATTCGGGTTTTCGCCGTAGCGGCCGTCAGTCGGGCGACGACTGGGCTGCACATAAGCGGCGTTCCAGGTTTCCGGGCCAATGGCGCGCAGGAATGTAGCGGTGTGGAAAGTGCCGGCGCCTACTTCCATATCGTAGGGCTGAAGTACCACACAACCTTGCTCGGCCCAGTATTGCTGGAGGGCGAGGATCAAGTCTTGGAAGGTACGCACGGCTGGCGTAGGCTGGCTCACGAAATTCACCTGTTTCTTGGGCTGCGATTTAAAGAGCGGGAGTATACCCGATTCGGTCCTGCGCACGCCCCCTGGAGCCTTATGCCACGCTGCTTTTGGTGTTCCGAAGATCCGCTGTACATGGCTTATCACGATCAGGAGTGGGGCACGCCGCTACGCGATGCGCAGGGTTTGTTCGAGTTGCTTTTGCTCGAAGGGTTCCAGGCCGGCCTTTCCTGGATCACCGTGCTGCGAAAACGTGAGCGATATCGCGAGGTATTGTTCGGCTTCGACGTACAACGGGTGGCGCAGATGAGCGACGCGGAAATCGATGAATTGATGCTCGATCCGGGCATTATTCGCAATCGCCTCAAACTCAACGCCGCCCGACGCAACGCCCAGGCCTGGCTGGCGCTGGAGGACCCGGTAACGTTTCTCTGGTCCTTCGTCGGCGGCACGCCTGTGATCAATCATTTCAAGGATCGCACCGAAGTGCCGGCGGTCACGCCGACGGCGGTGGAGATGAGCAAAGGCTTGAAAAAGGCCGGCTTCACGTTCGTCGGTCCGACCATTTGCTACGCGATGATGCAGGCCTCGGGCATGGTCATGGACCACACGCAAGACTGCGACCGCTACGCTCAGCTTGCCAACGGCGGTTAGAATAGCCGCCTCGCGCACCGCACAAGATCAGGAGTGACCTGTGGATAAGTTTAAAGGCGCCTTGCTGGTAGGCGCTCTGCGGCTGTTTGCCCTGCTCCCGTGGCGGGCAGTGCAAGCCGTGGGCTCGGCCATTGGCTGGGTCATGTGGAAAACACCCAACCGTTCCCGCGATGTGGTGCGGATCAACCTCGCCAAGTGCTTCCCCGAAATGGACCCGGCTGAACGCGAGCGTCTGGTCGGCCAGAGCCTGAAAGACATCGGCAAGTCCCTGACCGAAAGCGCCTGCGCCTGGATCTGGCCGGCCCAGCGTTCGATCGATCTGGTGCGTGAAGTCGAAGGGCTCGATGTGTTGAAGGACGCCCTCGCCTCCGGCAAGGGCGTGGTCGGCATCACCAGCCACCTGGGTAATTGGGAAGTGTTGAACCACTTCTATTGCAACCAGTGCAAACCGATCATTTTCTACCGACCGCCGAAACTGAAAGCCGTGGATGATCTGCTGCGCAAACAGCGGGTGCAATTGGGTAACCGCGTGGCCGCTTCCACCAAGGAAGGCATCCTCAGCGTCATCAAGGAAGTGCGCAAAGGTGGTGCAGTGGGTATTCCCGCTGACCCGGAACCAGCCGAATCCGCTGGGATATTCGTACCTTTTTTCGCCACCCAGGCGCTGACCAGCAAGTTCGTACCGAACATGCTCGCCGGCGGTAAAGCGGTCGGCGTGTTCTTGCATGCCCTGCGCCTGCCGGACGGTTCAGGTTACAAAGTGATCCTGGAAGCCGCGCCCGAAGCCATGTACAGCACCGATACCGAAACGTCGTGCGCAGCCATGAGTCAGGTGGTCGAGCGGTATGTGCGGGCCTATCCGAGCCAGTACATGTGGAGCATGAAGCGCTTCAAGAAGCGGCCACCCGGTGAAGAGCGTTGGTATTGAGTTGATTGGCATGATCTGTGGATAACTTGTAGGAGCAAGGCTTGCCCGCGAAAGCGATATAGCATCCAGCATCAATGTTGAATGTAATGATCTCTTCGCGGGCAAGCCTCGCTCCCACAGGGGGCAGGTTATCCACAACGGTTCATACAAGGGCGCAAAAGATGTCCGAGCACCGCAAATCGTTTCGCATCAAGATCACTCACGAAAGCTTCGGCGAATGCCTCGGTCAGACACGTAACCTGTCGGCCACGAGTGTCTACGTCAAGCATCCCGGCTTGTCGTCGTTGCCTAAAGGCGCGGTGGTTTTTGGACAGGTACAGGGCTTGCCCACCGGTGCGCCACGCGTGCGCATGGAAGTGGTGCTGGTCGATGCCGATGGCATCGGCCTGCGTTACCTCTGATCAGTGCGCCTGACGCTCAAGCTTCTTCAGAAACACCGTCATCTCCTTCTCTGCCTGCTTGTCGCCATGCGCACGGGCGGCTTCCAGGCCCTGCTCCCACGCCTGACGCGCAGCTGGAAAGTCGGCCAGTGCCAGATGGGCCTTGCCTAACAACTTCCAGGCCGCCGAATACTTTGGATCGAACTCGACGCAACGCTGGAAATGCTCGGCGGCCTTGGCGTTTTCCCCAAGATCCAGATAACCCTTGCCAAGGCCGAAGCGCAGCAATGAGTTATCCACACCCTTGGCGAGCATTTTTTCCAGGGATTCGAGCATCGGGCAACACCTTTGTTTATGTGTGGAGTTCGAAATTGCCTTCGCGGGCAAGCCTAGCTCCTACGGTTTTGGAGCATTCGCCAATTATGGGCACGCCTCGGACCTGTAGGAGCGAGGCTTGCCCGCGAAGAGGTCCTCGGATCAGAAGAAGCTGAGCCCCACATGGAACAGCTTCTCCACATCCCGAATATGCTTTTTATCCACAAGGAACAAAATCACATGGTCGCCCGCCGCGATCACCGTGTTGTCATGCGCAATGATCACCTCTTCATCACGAATGATCGCGCCAATCGTCGTCCCCGGCGGCAAACCGATGTTCTGGATCGCCTTGCCAATCACCTTGCTCGACTTTTCATCACCATGTGCAATCGCCTCGATGGCCTCCGCCGCGCCGCGGCGCAATGAGTGCACGCTGACGATATCGCCGCGCCGCACGTGGGCCAGCAGCGTGCCGATGGTTGCCAGTTGCGGGCTGATGGCGATGTCGATATCGCCGCCCTGGATCAAGTCCACGTAAGCCGGATTGTTGATGATCGTCATCACCTTCTTCGCACCCAGGCGCTTGGCCAGCAGCGAGGACATGATGTTGGCTTCGTCATCGTTGGTCAGGGCCAGGAAGATGTCTGCGTCGGCAATGTTCTCTTCCATCAGCAAGTCGCGGTCGGAAGCACTGCCCTGCAACACCACGGTGCTGTCGAGGGTGTCCGAGAGATGGCGGCAGCGGGCCGGGTTCATCTCGATGATCTTCACTTGGTAGCGGCTTTCGATCGCCTCGGCCAGGCGTTCACCGATCTGCCCGCCACCGGCAATGACGATGCGCTTGTAGGTTTCATCCAGACGGCGCATTTCACTCATCACCGCGCGGATATTTGCCTTGGCGGCAATGAAAAACACTTCGTCATCCGCCTCGATCACCGTATCGCCCTGGGGCAGGATCGGCCGATCGCGGCGGAAAATCGCTGCAACCCGGGTTTCAACATTGGGCATGTGTTCCCGCAACTGGCGCAGTTGCTGGCCCACCAACGGTCCGCCGTAGTAGGCCTTCACCGCCACCAGTTGCGCTTTGCCTTCGGCGAAGTCGATCACCTGCAACGCGCCCGGATGCTGGATCAGGCGCTTGATGTAATTGGTGACAACCTGTTCCGGGCTGATCAGCACGTCAACCGGAATTGCTTCGTTATCGAACAGCTCGGAGCGCGTCAGGTACGCGGCTTCGCGGACCCGGGCGATCTTGGTCGGGGTATGGAACAGGGTGTGGGCGACCTGACAGGCCACCATGTTGGTTTCGTCGCTGTTGGTTACTGCCACTAGCATGTCGGCATCGTCCGCGCCGGCCTGACGCAGCACCGTCGGCAACGAGCCGCGGCCCTGCACGGTACGGATGTCCAGCCGATCGCCGAGGTCGCGCAGGCGTTCGCCGTCGGTGTCGACCACGGTAATGTCGTTGGCCTCGCTGGCCAGATGTTCTGCCAGCGAACCGCCGACCTGGCCTGCGCCGAGGATGATGATTTTCATCCAGTCACTCCCTTATAAACCGGTTAACCGCGCGCGGCGGCGATCTTGATCAGCTTGGCGTAGTAGAACCCGTCGTGGCCGCCTTCCTGGGCCAGCAACTGGCGACCGTGAGGTTGCTTGATACCGGCCGCCGTGGCGAGGTCCAGTTCACGCGCACCCGGCGTGCGAGCGAGGAAGGCTTCGATGACTTCAGTGTTCTCGGTCGGCAGCGTGGAGCAGGTGGCGTAAAGCAGAATCCCGCCGACTTCCAGAGTTATCCACATGGCGTCCAAAAGCTCGCCCTGAAGCACCGCGAGTGCAGCGATGTCATCCGGTTGGCGAGTCAGCTTGATGTCGGGGTGACGTCGGATCACGCCAGTCGCCGAGCATGGCGCATCCAGCAAAATGCGCTGGAAGGGTTTGCCGTCCCACCAGGTCGCCGTGTCGCGGCCGTCGGCGGCGATCAGCTCGGCGCTCAGGCCCAGGCGTGCGAGGTTCTCGCGCACGCGCACCAGACGCTTGGCTTCCAGATCCACGGCCACGACGCCCGCCAGTTTTGGCTCGGCTTCGAGGATGTGGCAGGTCTTGCCGCCCGGTGCGCAGCAGGCATCCAGTACCCGTTGGCCCGGCGCGAGGCCGAGCAGATCGGCGGCCAATTGCGCCGCTTCGTCCTGCACGCTGATCCAGCCTTCGGCGAAGCCTGGCAGGCTGCGCACGTCGGCGGCAGCTTCGAGAATGATGCCGTCCTGACTGTAGACGCACGGCGTAGCGGCGATGCCGGCCTCAGTCAGCAGCCCAAGGTAAGCGTCGCGGGCGTGATGGCGGCGGTTGACCCGCAGAATCATCGGTGGATGCGCATTGTTCGCCGCGCAAATGGCTTCCCATTGCTCAGGCCAGAATGCCTTGAGGGATTTTTGCAGCCAGCGCGGGTGGGCGGTGCGCACCACCGGGTCGTGTTCCAGCTCGGCCAGCAACGCTTCGCTTTCACGCTGGGCGCGGCGCAACACGGCGTTGAGCAAGGCTTTGGCCCAAGGCTTTTTCAGCTTGTCGGCACAACCGACGGTTTCGCCGATGGCGGCGTGGGCCGGGACGCGGGTGTAGAGCAATTGATAGAGGCCGACCAGCAGCAGCGCCTCGACATCGGCGTCCGCAGCCTTGAACGGCTTCTGTAACAACTTGGCCGCCAGCGCCGACAAACGTGGTTGCCAGCGCGCCGTGCCGAAGGCCAGGTCCTGGGTGAAGCCGCGATCACGGTCTTCAACCTTGTCCATTTGTGTCGGCAGCGAACTGTTGAGTGAGGCTTTTCCGTTAAGAACAGCGGCAAGTGCCTTGGCGGCGGCCAGACGTGGATTCATTGAGCGTCCGCCGCTTGACCGAGCACGGTGCCGACGGCGAATTTCTCACGACGGCTGTTGAACAAGTCGCTGAAGTTCAGCGCCTTGCCCCCGGGCAATTGCAGACGGGTCAGGCATAGCGCTTGCTCACCGCAGGCGACGAGCAAGCCGTCCTTGCTGGCGCTGAGGATTTGCCCCGGTGCGCCCTGCCCTTCAGCGAGGCTCGCGGCCAGCACTTTCAACGCTTCGCCGTTCAGCGTGCTGTGGGTGATCGGCCAAGGGTTGAACGCGCGGACCAGGCGTTCCAGCTCAACCGCCGGACGGCTCCAGTCGATGCGTGCTTCGTCTTTGTTCAATTTGTGAGCATACGTTGCAAGACTGTCATCCTGCACTTCGCCTTCCAGCGTTCCGGCGGCGAGGCCGGCAATCGCCTGGATCACGGCCGGTGGGCCCATTTCGGCGAGACGGTCGTGGAGGCTGCCGCCGGTGTCTTCGGCGGTGATCGGCGTGGTGACTTTCAGCAGCATCGGCCCGGTGTCGAGGCCCAGCTCCATGCGCATCACGGTCACGCCGCTTTCACTGTCGCCTGCTTCGACTGCACGCTGGATCGGCGCCGCCCCGCGCCAGCGTGGCAGCAACGAAGCGTGGCTGTTGATGCAACCCTGGCGCGGAATATCCAGCACCGCTTGCGGCAGGATCAAGCCATAGGCGACCACCACCAGCAAGTCCGGCTTGAGTGCGGCCAGTTCAGCCTGGGCGTCTTCGTTGCGCAGCGTTGGCGGTTGCAACACCGGGATGTTGTGTTCCAGCGCGAGTTGCTTGACCGGGCTTGGCATCAGCTTTTGCCCACGGCCCGCCGGACGGTCCGGCTGGGTGTAAACCGCGACGACTTCGTAAGGGCTGGCGAGCAGGGCCTTGAGGTGTTCGGCGGCGAATTCCGGGGTGCCGGCAAAGACGATGCGCAGTGGCTCAGTCATGGGAGCAATCTCTGAAAAGAAAAAGGCTTGCCGCAGCAAGCCTTTGAAAGAAGGGCATCAAGCGTTCTGGCGATGGAGCTTTTCCAGTTTCTTCTTGATTCGGTCGCGTTTGAGGTTCGACAGGTAGTCGACGAACAATTTGCCGTTGAGGTGGTCGCATTCGTGCTGGATGCACACGGCGAGCAGACCTTCGGCAATCAGTTCGTAAGGCTTGCCGTCGCGGTCCAGGGCCTTGACCTTGACCTTCTGCGGGCGATCGACGTTTTCGTAGAAGCCCGGCACCGAGAGGCAGCCTTCCTGGTATTGCTCCATCTCGTCGGTCAGCGGTTCGAACTCGGGGTTGATGAACACCCGTGGTTCGCTGCGGTCTTCGGAGAGGTCCATCACGACGATACGTTTGTGCACGTTGACCTGGGTCGCGGCGAGGCCGATGCCTGGCGCTTCATACATTGTTTCAAACATGTCATCGACCAACTGACGCACTTCGTCGTCCACTACGGCCACAGGTTTGGCGATAGTGCGCAGGCGCGAGTCGGGAAATTCGAGGATGTCTAAAATGGCCATAAGCTTAATTGCTGCACGTGTGAGGTAAAGTCGGGTCGATGGCCTGGCAGGTCCGAAGATGCAGGCTACCGTTGTGAAGCGTAGCTCCTTTTCTTTTATCAAAGAGTCAGGAGCGAGCCACGAGGGCTCTGGCGTTTCACGCGAACACACATAATAAAGGGATTCACCGCATGAGGAAATCACTACTCGCCTTGCTCCTTCTGGCCTCGGCCGGTTTGGCGCACGGGCAAGTGCAACTCAAGGAAGGTTTTCCACAGCAATACACCGTGGTGACGGGTGACACTCTCTGGGACATTTCCGGAAAATTCCTCCGGGAGCCGTGGAAGTGGCCGGAACTGTGGCAAGCCAATCCTCAGATCGAAAACCCTAATCTCATCTATCCCGGCGACTCGCTGTCGCTGGTCTATGTCAACGGCCAGCCCCGCCTGACCCTCAATCGCGGTGCTTCGCGCGGCACCATCAAGCTCTCGCCTCGGGTGCGCAGCTCGTCGGTGGCCGATGCGATCCCGAGCATTCCGCTGCAATCGATCAACAGCTTTTTGCTGAGCAACCGCATCGTCGACAAGGTCGAGGACTTCGACAAGGCGCCTTATATCGTCGCCGGCGATGCCGAACGCGTGCTCAGTGGCACCGGTGACCGCATTTTCGCCCGTGGCCATTTCGACCCGAACCAGCCGGTCTACGGCATCTTCCGCCAGGGCAAGGTCTACACCGATCCCGATAGCAAAGAGTTTTTGGGGATCAATGCTGATGACATCGGCGGTGGCGAGATTGTGGCCACCGAGGGCGACGTCGCCACCCTGGCACTGCAACGCACGACTCAAGAAGTGCGTCTCGGCGACCGTTTGTTCAGCGGTGAAGAACGATCCATCAACTCGACCTTCATGCCCAGTGCGCCAAAAACCGAGATCAATGGCTTGATCATCGATGTGCCGCGCGGGGTTACCCAGATTGGCGCGCTGGATGTGGTTACCCTGAACAAAGGTCAGCGTGATGGCCTGGCCGAAGGCAACGTGCTGGTGGTGATGAAAACCGGTGAAACCGTACGCGACCGGATCACTGGCCAGCCACTGAAAATCCCCGATGAGCGTGCCGGTTTGCTGATGGTGTTCCGCACTTACGACAAGCTCAGTTACGGGCTGGTACTCAACGCATCGCGCTCTCTGGCGGTGATGGATAAGGTGCGAAATCCGTAAGCAGGCTCCACAAGTTACCAACAGAGTTATCCACAGCTTATTCCCGTTTGAACGGGGCTCATAACGATCAAGGATGATCCATGTCGCTGTCTGCCGTCACACCGGTTTCCCCTGCGGAACTGGAAGCTCGTTTACGTCTGCACCGATTGCCAGAACTCGGCCCGGCGCGTTTCAAGAAATTGCTCGAAGCCTTCGGCTCGGCGTCCAAAGCCATCAGCGCGCCCGCCAGCGCCTGGCGTTCGCTGGGCTTGCCGCTGGCGTGCGCCGAGGCACGGCGCGTCAATGAAGTACGCGATGGCGCGGCCCACGCATTGGCCTGGCTAGAGCGCCCGGGCCAGCATTTATTGATGTGGGACCAGCCTGAGTACCCGGCGCTGTTGGCGGAAATCAGCGATGCGCCGCCGCTGTTATTTGTGGCAGGCGATCCCGACATTCTGGAAAAACCGCAATTGGCGATGGTCGGCAGTCGGCGCGCCTCGCGACCGGGCATGGACACTGCGGCGGCGTTTTCGCGCAGCCTGGCCGGCGCCGGTTTCGTCATCACCAGCGGTCTGGCGCTAGGCATCGATGCCGCCGCGCATCAAGCCGCGCTGGACGTGGGCGGGCGAACGGTCGGGGTCCTTGGCACGGGACTTGAAAAGTTTTATCCACAGCGCAATCGGCGGCTGGCGGACGCCATGATCGCCTCGGGCAGCGCAGTGCTTTCCGAGTTCCCGCTGGATGCCGGCCCCAGTGCCGGAAACTTTCCCCGGCGCAACCGGATCATCAGCGGTTTATCCCTCGGGGTGCTGGTGGTCGAAGCGAGTGTCGCCAGCGGTTCATTGATAACGGCGAGGCTGGCGGCGGAGCAAGGACGCGAGGTGTATGCGATTCCAGGGTCGATCCACCACCCTGGCGCCAAGGGTTGTCATCAGCTGATCCGTGACGGTGCGGTATTGGTGGAAACCACCGAGCATATCCTCGAAGCCTTGCGCGGCTGGCAACGGTTGCCGTTGTCCACAGAGACGCTGCAAGCACCCACTCATCCACTGCTCCTGTTGCTTCACGCCGCGCCCCACACCAGCGAAGCGTTGTCGGTCAGCAGTGGCTGGGCCTTGTCCAAAGTGCTGGCAGCGTTGACGGAGCTGGAAATGGACGGCCGGGCGGTGTGCGAAAGCGGGCGCTGGTTTGCGCGGGTGAGCTAGGTTTTATAAGGAAGATCGGTAAACTGCGCAGAGCCTTATTCCGGAGAGTTTTTCATGGTCAACAGTTGGCGCGTGCAACAAGCCGCACAAGCCGTTCGCGCAGGGGCAGTAATTGCCTATCCAACCGAAGCGGTCTGGGGCCTGGGTTGCGATCCGTGGGATGAAGAAGCGGTCTATCGTCTGTTGATGATCAAGGGCCGGTCTGTGGAAAAGGGCCTGATTCTGGTAGCCGACAATATTCGTCAGTTCGACTTCCTGTTCGAAGACTTCCCGGAACTGTGGATGGACCGCATGGCCAGCACTTGGCCGGGGCCGAATACCTGGCTGGTGCCGCATCAGAATCTGTTGCCGCAGTGGATTACCGGCGTGCATGAAACCGTAGCGCTGCGCGTCAGCGACCACCCGCTGGTGCGGGATCTGTGCGCGGTGGTCGGGCCGCTGGTGTCGACCTCGGCTAACCCTCAGGGCCGGCCAGCGGCGCGGACGCGAATTCGCGTCGAGCAGTATTTCCGCGGGCAAGTGGACTACGTGTTGGGCGGGAATCTGGGTGGGCGCAAGAATCCGAGCGTGATTCGCGATGTCGCGACCGGGAACGTCATTCGCCCGGATTAAGACCGCAGTAACACCTGTGGAGAGGGAGCTTGCTCCCGCTGGACTGCGCAGCAGTCCCGTTCTTTTAAAGATATGAGGGGCCGCTTCGCGGCCCAGCGGGAGCAAGCTCCCTCGCCACAGTTTGATGTTAAGGCAGCAGAACAGTCGAGCCAGTCGTCCGCCGCGCCGACAACTCGGTCTGCGCCTTCGCCGCCTCAGCCAACGGATACTTCTGGCTGACGTCCACCTTAAGTTTGCCGCTGATGATCATCTCAAACAGCTCATCGGCCATGCGCTGCAGGTTTTCTGCGTTATTGGCGTAGGTCGCCAGCGTCGGCCGGGTCACGTACAACGAGCCCTTCGCCGCCAAAATCCCCAGGTTCACCCCGTCCACTGCGCCGGACGCATTGCCGAAGCTCACCACCAGGCCCCGTGGTGACACGCTATCGAGCGACGTTAGCCAGGTGTCCTTGCCGACGCCGTCGTACACCACCGGGACTTTTTTGCCGTCAGTCAATTCCAGCACCCGTTGTGCGACGTTTTCGTGGCTGTAATCGATAGTCGCCCATGCGCCGTTGGCTTTGGCCAGTGCGGCTTTCTCCGGCGAGCTGACCGTGCCGATCAACTTCACCCCCAAGGCCTTCGCCCATTGGCAGGCCAGGGATCCGACACCGCCCGCGGCGGCATGGAACAGGATGGTTTCGCCACCCTTGAGTTCATACGTCTGACGCAGCAGGTATTGCACGGTCAGGCCCTTGAGCATCACACCGGCGGCCTGTTCAAAACTGATGGCGTCCGGCAAGTGCACCAGGTTGGCCTCCGGCAAAACGTGAACCTCGCTGTAGGCGCCCAACGGGCCGCTGCCGTAAGCCACACGATCGCCGACCTTGAACCGGGTCACTTCGCTGCCCACCGCCTCGACCACGCCCGCACCTTCCGAGCCCAGGCCCGATGGCAGGGCGGGCAGCGGATAGAGACCACTGCGGTAGTAAGTGTCGATGAAGTTCAGGCCGATGGCCTTGTTGACCACGCGAACCTGCTGCGGGCCGGGCTCGGCGGGTTGATAGTCGACATACTCGAGCACTTCGGGGCCGCCATGGGCGCGGAACTGGATACGCTTTGCCATCAGAACTCTCCTTAGGTCATTTGCGAAGCTCCCTATCGGACTCCTAAGCTTGACCTTCGTCAACTGCGGCAGGCCCATCTGCGATGTTATGCTACGCGCCCATTTGCGCCGGCCCCTGCTCCGATGGAGCGCCGCGTAGTTTTGCCCGATTCAAGGTGATGACATGACGACCCGCACCGAGGCCGTAAAAGCCTACCTGCTCGACCTGCAAGACCGGATTTGCGCAGCCCTTGAAGCCGAAGACGGCGGCACGGCATTCGTCGAAGACGCCTGGACCCGGCCTGCCGGCGGTGGCGGTCGCACGCGTGTGATCGAAAACGGCGCGGTCATCGAAAAGGGTGGCGTCAACTTTTCCCACGTCTTTGGCAGCGGGCTCCCACCCTCCGCCAGCGCCCATCGCCCGGAACTGGCCGGCCGTGGTTTCGAAGCCCTGGGCGTGTCGCTGGTGATTCACCCGCACAACCCGCAGGTGCCGACTTCCCACGCCAACGTGCGCTTTTTCATTGCTGAAAAAGAAGGTGAAGAACCGGTCTGGTGGTTCGGCGGCGGTTTCGACCTGACTCCTTATTACGGCAATGAAGAAGACTGCGTGCACTGGCACCGCGTCGCCGAGCAGGCCTGTGCGCCGTTCGGCCCGGACGTCTATCCGCGCTACAAGGCCTGGTGCGACAGCTATTTCCACATCAAGCATCGCCACGAGCCACGGGGCATCGGCGGTCTGTTTTTTGATGACTTGAACGAGTGGGACTTCGACACCAGCTTCGCCTTCATGCGCGCCATCGGTGACGCCTTCATCGAGGCCTACCTGCCGATCGTGCAGCGCCGTAAGAACGATGCGTTCACCGCCAAACAGCGTGAATTCCAGGAATTTCGCCGTGGCCGCTACGTCGAGTTCAACCTGGTCTACGACCGTGGCACGCTGTTCGGCCTGCAATCGGGTGGGCGCACCGAGTCGATCCTCATGTCCCTGCCCCCGCAAGTCCGCTGGGGCTACGACTGGAAAGCCGAGCCGGGCAGCGAAGAAGCTCGCCTGACCGACTATTTCCTGCAAGACCGCGATTGGTTGGCCAAGGCCTGAACGAGGAGTTCTGATGGACCGTTACGTCGTATTCGGTAACCCGATTGGTCACAGCAAGTCGCCGCTGATCCACCGCTTGTTTGCCGAGCAGACCGCTCAGCAACTGGACTACAGCACCTCGCTGGCGCCACTCGAAGACTTTTCCGACTTCGCCAAGACGTTTTTCCTCGAAGGTCGCGGGGCGAATGTGACGGTGCCGTTCAAGGAAGAGGCTTATCGCCTGGCCAACAGTCTGACGGCACGGGCGCAGCGGGCAGGCGCGGTGAACACCCTGAGCAAACTCGCCGATGGCACGTTGTTGGGTGACAACACCGACGGCGCCGGACTGGTGCGGGACCTGACGGTCAACGCCGGTTTCAGTCTCAAGGGCAAACGTATCCTGCTGCTCGGCGCTGGCGGCGCGGTGCGCGGTGCGCTGGAGCCGTTGCTGGCCGAGCAACCCGCTTCGGTAATTATCGCCAACCGCACCGTCGAGAAAGCCGAGTTGTTGGCGGAATTGTTCGCGGACCTGGGGCCGGTGTCGGCCAGCGGTTTTGACTGGCTGCAAGAGTCGGTGGACCTGATCATCAACGCGACGTCGGCGAGTCTGTCAGGCGATGTACCGCCGATTGCCAGCAGCCTGATCGAACCGGGCAAGACGGTGTGCTACGACATGATGTACGGCAAGGAGCCGACCTCGTTCTGCCGCTGGGCCACTGAACACGGTGCGGCGGTGTCGATGGATGGATTGGGGATGCTCGCTGAGCAAGCGGCAGAAGCGTTTTTCCTGTGGCGCGGTGTGCGGCCGGATACAGCGCCGGTGCTGGCCGAACTACGCCGCCAACTGGCGCTGTAGTTCTTTGTGGCGAGGGAGCTTGCTCCCGCTCGGGTGCGAAGCGCTCGCAGATTTTCAGGGCTGCTTCGCAACCCAGCGGGAGCGAGCTCCCTCGCCAAAAGTTATGCGTTCGTCATCAGAGTGGTGTGTTAGTCCTCAAACCGGATCGGGCATTTCTCCGCCCCTTCAAGCTTCCTCAACTCCTCCACCACCTGCGGCCGCGCGCTGCGCAGCGTCAGGCTGCGATTCTGCTTGAGCAGCCGCCGCGCTTCCTGGTGCAGCATTTCCACCCCTGAATAGTCGATGAAGTTGATCTGCTGCGCCTCGATCACCACACGCGCGCCGTGCATCCGTTGCAGGCGCACTTGCAGGTAATGGCTGGCGCCGAAAAAGATCGACCCGCCGACCTGCAGAATGTCTTCATCGCCTTCGCGCCAATGCTGGACTCGCGGTTGTGAAGTCCGCTTGAGGTAAAAGAACAGTGACGCCAGCACCCCGGCATAGATCGCGGTCTGCAACTCCAGCAGTAGCGTGGCCACGCAGGTCAGCGCCATAACCAGGAACTCGGCGCGGCTGACCCGCAACAGCGCGCGGATGCCGCGATGATCGACCAATCCCCAGGCGATCAACAGGATGCTCCCGGCCATGGCCGGGATCGGAATGTGCGAAATCAACGCCGCGCCGAAGATGGCGAACAGCGCCACCCACAGTGCTGAAAATACCCCGGCCAGCGGTGAGCAGGCACCCGCCTCGTAACTCAGGCCCGAGCGGGTGAAGGAACCGGCTGACAGCGAGCCGGAAAAAAACGCACCGACCATGTTCGAAAAACCCTGGGCGCGTACTTCCTGATTGGCGTCGAGCAATTGCTGGGAGCGTGCCGACAAGGAACGGGCAATCGACAGGCTCGTCACCAGCCCGAGCATCCCCACCGCCACGGCGCTGGGCAGCAGGCGAAGGATCAGATCCAGGTCCAGCGGCAGCGGACTGAAGGGCGGCAGCCGCCCGACAAACGCACTGACTAACTTCACATGGCCAAACATCGATGGCCAGAACCACACCAGCAGTCCGCTCAGCGCCAAGGTGATCAAAAGCGTCGGCCAGCGTGGCAGCAGTAATTTCAGGATCACGCCCACCCCGACGGTGGCCAGCCCCAGCACCAGCGAAGGTTTATCCACGTCGCCGAGGTGTTTGAACACCATCAAAAAGCTGTCCAGCGCCGTGGACTGATTGGGCAGGTCCAGCCCCAGCAGGTTCGGCAACTGGCCGATGGCAATCACCACCGCCGCGCCGAGGGTGAAGCCCAGCACCACCGAGTGAGAAACGAAATTCACCAGGGCGCCAAAGCGCAACAATCCGAGCAGCCACTGGAAAATGCCGGCGAGCAGTGTCAGAAGCAGGATCAGGGTGACGTAGTCTTCTGACGCGGGAACGGCCAGAGGACTGACGCTGGCATACAGGACGATGGATATCGCCGCTGTAGGACCACAGATCAAATGCCACGACGAACCCCAGAGACAAGCGATCAGCACCGGAATGATCGCGGCGTACAGGCCGTATTCCGGCGGGAGACCGGCGATCAGGGCGTAGGCAATGGATTGCGGCAGCGCAAGAATGGCGCCGCTGAGGCCAACGATCAGGTCACGCCCGACGCTGGCGCGGGTTTGCCGGGGCAACCAGGAAAGGAAGGGAAAGAGTGAATGGCGGCTGGGGAAGGCCATGGGTCCTCTCGGGTGGAGTTTTGCGCAAGGGTATCAGTACGGGGTGAACATTGTGGCGAGGGAGCTTGCTCCCGCTCGTGAGCGAAGCGCTCGCAGATTTTTAGGGCTGCTTCGCAGCCCAGCGGGAGCAAGCTCCCTCGCCACAGGCAACCCTTACAACTTCGCTTTTACCGCCGGCAACGCATCTTTCCCATCCACGGTTTTCACGCCATCCAGCCATTTATCCAGCACGGCAGGGTTGGCCTTGATCCACGCCTTGGCCGCCTCGGCATTGCTGATTTTCTTGTTCACCACCTCGGCCATGATGCTGTTCTCCATCTCCTGGGTGAAACTCAGGTTGGTGAGCAGCTTGCCGACGTTCGGACAGGCCTGTGCATAACCTTTGCGGGTCAGCGTATAAACGCTGCCGGTGTCGCCGAAATACTTCTCCCCGCCTTTCAGGTAATGCATTTTCAACTGCACGTTCATCGGGTGCGGCGTCCAGCCGAGGAAGGTCACGAACTTCTGTTTCTTCACCGCGCGGGACACTTCGGCCAGCATGGCCTGCTCGCTGGACTCGACCAGTTTCCACTGGCCCATGTCGAAGTCGTTCTTCTTGATGATCTCTTGCAGCGAGATGTTCGCCGGGGCGCCGGAACCGATGCCGTAGATCTTCTTGTCGAACTTGTCGGCGTATTTATTCAGGTCGGAAAAGTTATGCACACCCGCGTCCCACACGTAATCCGGGACGGCCAAGGTGAATTCGGTGCCGTCGAGGTTCTTCGCCAGTTGGGTGACATCACCCGTGGCGACGAATTTGTCATAGAAGCCCTGCTGCGCCGGCATCCAGTTCCCCAGGAACACGTCGACCTGGCCATCCTTCAGCCCGCCAAAGGTGATCGGCACCGCGAGGGTGTCGACCTTGGCCTTGTAGCCCATGCCGTCCAGCAGAAACCCGGTGATGGCGTTGGTCGCAGCGATGTCGCTCCAGCCCGGATCAGCCATTTTCACCGTGTCGCAGCTCTGATCGGCAAAGGCCGATGCACTGCCCAGAGCCAGTAGCCCGACCGTCAGTACTGTGGATAACTTTTGCATGGACTTCCCCTTAACATTATTGGTTTTGGCAGGGTTGTGGATAACGTGCTTTACGTTCCAGATCGTCGAGGTCGATGTGGTTGCGCATGTATTGCTGACTGGCGTCTACCAGCGGCTGGTGATCCCAGCTCTTCAGCTTGCCGATGGTCAGCGCCTCGGCGACGAATCGCCGGCGACGCTGGCTCGCGAGCACCTGTTGGTGGATCGCCGGAATGTCCCATTTGGCCCGTGCTTCAGACAGAAACGCCTCGAACAGCGGCCGATGTTGCGGCGATTGGCTGAGTTCTTCCTGTTCGCGCGGGTCGTTGTGTACGTCGAAGAGTAGGCAAGGGTCATCTTCGCTGTAGATGAATTTGTAAGCGCCACGGCGGATCATCATCAAAGGGCTGATGGTGCCTTCGGCCATGTATTCGCCGAAGACTTCGTCGTGACCGCCCTGCCCTTGCAGGTGCGAGACCAGCGAACGACCGTCCAGTGGCAAGCCCGGCTCCAGCGAACCGCCGGCCAGCTCTACAAAGGTTGGCAGCAAATCAGCGGTGGAAACCGCAGCACTGACCCGCCCGGCGCCGAATTGTCCCGGTGCGCTGATCAACAGCGGTACGCGGGCGGCCATTTCGAACCAATGCATTTTGTACCAGAGGCCGCGCTCGCCGAGCATGTCGCCGTGGTCGCCGGAGAAGACGATGATGGTGTCATCGATCAGCCCGGTATCTTCCAGCGTTTGCAGGAGTTTGCCGACGTTGCTGTCGATATAGCTGCAAGCTCCGAAATAAGCACGACGCGCATCGCGAATCTTATCCACAGGCAGCGGCTTGTCCCACAGGTCATACACCTTGAGCAAACGCTGGGAATGCGGATCAAGTTCGGTTTGCGTCGGGGTTTCCGGCAGCGGGATGTCGGCATCGTCGTACATGTCCCAAAAAGCCTTGGGAATGGTGTACGGATCATGTGGGTGCGTCATCGACACGGTCAGGCAAAACGGCTGGTCGCCATCCTCGCGAATGTGATCGAACAGGTATTGCTGGGCCTTGAACACCACCTCTTCGTCGAAATCCAGCTGATTGGTGCGCACGCACGGCCCGGCCTGCAGCACCGAAGACATGTTGTGGTACCAGGTCGGACGCACGTCCGGTTCATCCCAGTTCACCGACCAGCCGTAGTCGGCCGGGTAGATGTCGCTGGTCAGGCGCTCTTCATAGCCGTGGAGTTGATCCGGGCCACAGAAATGCATCTTGCCCGACAGCGCTGTGCGGTAGCCGAGGCGACGCAGGTAGTGGGCATAAGTCGGTACATCGGCGGGGAAATCGGCCGCGTTGTCGTAGGCGCCGATCTTGCTCGGCAATTGACCGCTGACCAGGGTGAAACGCGACGGCGCGCACAGTGGGCTGTTGCAATAAGCGGCGTCGAACACCACGCCTTCGGCGGCGAGGCGGCTGAGATTGGGCAATTTGATGGGCGAGGAACCGTAGAACGGCAACATTGGCGCGGCCATCTGATCGGCCATGATGAAAAGAATATTCTTGCGCTTCATGTGATCGCGGCATTCCATAGTGAATATTTATGCGAGAGTGCTGCGATCGAGCATGGAGTCCAGGCACTTTGTGGTAAAGCCCATGCACGGCAATGACTAGGATAAGCACCGCTTATGTATGACGCCCTTGGAAGTTTGTCGCTGGACCTGCTGCGAGCGTTTGAAGCGGCGGCCCGCCATCGCAGTTTTACCGCCGCAGCGGTAGAGCTGGGCACTACGCAGCCCGCCGTCAGCCAGCAGATCAAACGCCTGGAAGAACAACTCACCGCGCGGTTGTTTGATCGCATTTACCGTGGCATTGAGTTGACTGAGGCCGGGACCATTCTTTTCGAGCAGGTTCAGCTCGGTTTGCAGAATATCGATGCCGGATTAAGCGCGATCAGCACACAGCATCAACATGAAGTCTTGCAGGTGGCCACGGATTTCGCTTTTGCCGCGTATTGGCTGATGCCCCGATTGCACCGCTTTCATAAAGCCAATCCCCACGTCGACGTCAGCCTGGTCACCAGCGAGCGCAATCACAACATGCTGCGCACTGATATCGATGTGGCGGTGTTGTTTGGGGATGGCCGCTTCAAGCAGGGCGAAAGCCATTGGCTGTTCAGCGAAGAAGTGTTTCCGGTCTGCAGCCCGCTGCTGTTGAAGGATCGTCCCCTGCCCTTGCCGGCCCAGTCATTGCTGGAATTTCCACTGCTGCACCTGCGCGGCGAAAACAGCAGCAACTGGTTTGACTGGAGCGGCGTCTTTCGCGAGTTAGGGATTACATCGGCCCCGGCCCCCGGGCAATTGCGCTTCGACAATTACACGTTGCTGATTCAAGCGGCGATTGGTGGTCAGGGTGTTGCAATCGGCTGGCGGCACCTTGTGGATAACTTGCTGGCGCAAGGTTTGTTGTGTCGACCGATAGCCGACACGGTGATTTCCAGGCTCGGCTACTACGTGGTTTTGCCCCAGCGAAAACGGCGTGGGGTATTGATCCAACAATTTGTGGACTGGTTGATGGCTGAGCAGGCCAGCAGCGCCCAATCGCTGAATGGTTTACCGCTGCCGTCTATCGCCGTGTAGGGTCGGTCGAAACGAAGTTCACATGCTCGCGAACGTGAAGATTCAGCCGCAGCTCATCGGCAATCCCTACGGCCACGCGGTTCAACCGTTCAAGCGGTTCGGCCAGGCCCGGTTCAAGGCTGCTGCTGACGTGGCTGAAATGTTCAATCGTCAGCCCCGGCACTCCGCGAGGCGCATTGACCAGGGTCCAGTGCAAGGCACTGCTTTGCAGTGCATCAAGGATTTCCTCGGCGGCATGCCGCTGAAGGGGGTCCAGCGCTTCAGCCTCTGTGTCGTCGAGTTCGGCAAAATCCCCCACCAGGAACAGCCGGGCAATACCGGCCGCCTGCATGCCCTCGATCAGCGCGTCCACGGCCAACACCTGTTCGACCGGGCCTGGAACGATGGTTTTTTCAACGGTCTCGCTATTGAATGGCAATCCGGGGGCATCCAGCAGGCAAATAACCACCGAACTCCCCGCTACGCTTTGCTTGACGCGTTCGGCCTCGAACAGATCGCCGGTCTTGGTGCGCAATCCTGGGCGCGGTGGGAGCGCCGTCAGGTCATCCAGAATCGCGATCACTTCATGTTGACGCCGTAGCATTTCAGCCATCAGCGCACTGCCCAGGCTACTCATGGCACCATAAAGCACCACTTTGACCACCGGGGTTTCGGCATTTTTCATGGCTGAGGTTCCTTGTTCACAACGTATATGGCGTGTGACCTGTGGGAATAGGTGAGGGTTCGACTGGGTTTCAGAGGGTTTCAGATGCAACAGATCAAGGGTTACCACGCCCATGTCTATTTCGACGCCACGAGCATTGACCAGGCGCGAGCGCTGTGTGAGCACGCCGCGCAGGTGTTCCCGCTGAAAATGGGCCGCGTGCATGAACGTCCCGTGGGTCCGCATCCGGACTGGAGTTGCCAATTGGCGTTCGGGCCGGAGCTGATCGGCGAAGTGCTGCCGTGGCTGGCGCTCAACCGCAAGGGTTTGGTGGTGTTTCTGCACCCGGACACCGGCGACGATCTGCTGGACCACACCGAGCACGCGATCTGGATGGGCGCAATCCGGCCGCTGGACCTGTCTATTTTTTGATCAGAGGTTTTCTTCGGCTTCGCCGGGCAAATGTTCGTCCAAGTGCAGCCAGGGTAAATGGCTGCGGGTCCAGATGTGACGCTCGGCCGGGGCTTGCTCCGGGTGATCGAGGGTGGCGATGGTCACGTCGACACTCTCGGGGCTCAGATGTGTGATCAACGCCAGTTGCGCCCCACAGTTCGGGCAGAAATAGCGCACGCAGGTGGTTGAAGATTCGTACTGCGCCGGCGTCCCTTTCAGCCATTTAAAGGCCGATACGGGAACCGTGATCCAGGTTGTCACGATCCCGCCGCTGACGCGCCGGCAGATCGAACAATGGCAGTGGGCGATGTCGTGCAAAGGTCCGCTGAATTGATAGCGCAGCTGTCCGCAGTGGCAGCCGCCGGTGTGAAATTCGCTCATGACCTTACCTCCTGATGCGTATTTACTGACGGTTTCGCGAGCAGGCTCGCTCCCACATTGGTTTTGTGTACGACACAGATCCAGTGTGGGAGCGAGCCTGTTAGCGATGCCCGCAACTCGGTCGCCCTCTCTTCCCCAGTCCGACGACCGGTTGCACATCCGGTCAATGCTTTCATCAGCGAAAGCTGGGTGAAAGCTTCCCCGATTAGGATCGCCCCCACTGCCGGCAAAAGACCGGTCGGCCAATGCCAGTGTTTTATCGCTCGCACAGCCCATTTAACAACAACAATGGTGATTCTGATGTCCTCTGCTACCCGCCGCTTCGCTGCAACTCCGCCCGTACGCCTCGTGCTTCCCGTTCTGCGCTGACCCACCCGGTTCGCCCATTCCCTAGCCGCGCTACGCCTGGAGTATTCCCATGCTGACTTTCCTTGGCTTCGCCATGGTCATCACGTTCATGTTCCTGATCATGACCAAGCGCCTGTCCGCGCTGATCGCCCTGATCATCATTCCTATCGTCTTCGCCCTGTTCGGTGGTTTCGCGCCGAAGATCGGCCCGATGATGCTCGAAGGCATCACCAAGCTGGCGCCGACCGGCGTGATGCTGATGTTTGCCATTCTGTATTTCGCCCTGATGATCGACTCCGGCCTGTTCGACCCGGCCGTGCGCAAGATCCTCAAACTGGTCAAGGGCGACCCGCTGAAAGTGTCGGTCGGCACCGCCGTACTGGCGCTCGTCGTTTCCCTCGACGGTGACGGCGCAACCACTTATATGATCTGCGTGGCCGCCATGCTGCCGCTCTACAGTCGCATCGGCATGAGCCCGCGGATCATGGCCGGCCTGATCATCCTCGCCGGTGGCGTGATGAACATGACGCCATGGGGCGGCCCGACTGCCCGTGCGGCCAGTGCGCTGCATGTGGACCCGTCCGACATTTTCGTTCCGATGATTCCAGCGATGGCGTTCGGCGTGGTGGCAATCCTGGCGATTGCCTACTTCTACGGCAAACGCGAGCGTGCGCGTCTGGGTGAACTGCACCTGGTGGGCGATGAAATCGACCACAGTGAAATCAGCGTTTCGCAATTCCCGGATGCCCGTCGTCCGAAGTTGATCTGGTTCAACGGCGCCCTGACCCTGGGCCTGATGTGCACCCTGATTGCCGGTCTGTTGCCGATGCCGGTGTTGTTCATGGTGGCGTTCAGTATTGCCATGATCGTCAACTATCCTTGCCTGCAACAGCAGAAGGATCGCGTCGCGGCTCACGCTGGCAGCGTACTTGCGGTGGTCGGTTTGATCTTCGCGGCGGGCATTTTCACCGGTATCCTGTCGGGCACCGGCATGGTCGATGCGATGTCGAAAAGCCTGCTGGCGGTGATTCCTGATTTCCTCGGCCCGTACCTGGCCGTGATTACCGCGCTGGTGAGCATGCCGTTCACGTTCTTTATGTCGAACGACGCATTTTATTACGGCGTGTTACCAGTACTTGCCGAAGCCGCCAGTCATTACGGTATAACCGCGGTTGAAATGGCACGTGCCTCGATCGTCGGTCAGCCCGTCCACCTGTTGAGCCCGCTGGTACCATCGACCTACTTGTTGGTGGCCCTGGCCGGTATCGATTTTGGTGACCATCAGCGCTTTACCCTGAAATGGGCAGTGCTGGTGTGCATGTGCATACTGGTAGCCGCATTGCTGATGGGGATTTTTCCGCTGTTCAGCACTCTATAAGCCCAAGACTCACCACAAAGGGTCCAGGCTTCGCTGTTTGAAGCCGGGCCTTTTGTGGTTTAACACTCGCTCAAAGGAATACACATGGAATGGCTGACCAACCCTGAAATCTGGGTTGCCTTCTTTACCCTGACCGCCCTGGAAATCGTCCTGGGTATCGATAACATCATCATGATTTCGATCCTGGTCAGCCGCATGCCCAAACACATGCAGCAGCGCACCCGGATCTTCGGCCTGGCGCTGGCCATGGTCACACGGATCCTGTTGCTGCTGTCGATCACTTGGGTCATGCGCCTTACCACCGATTTGTTTGAAGTGTTCGGCCAAGGCATTTCCGGGCGAGACCTGATCCTGTTCTTCGGTGGCCTGTTCCTGCTGTGGAAGAGCTCGCAAGAGATGTACCACGCGCTGGAAGGTGAAGACGAAACGAACGAAGAGCCGAGTGGCAAGGGCGGCAACTTCCTCTACACCATCATCCAGATCGCGATCATCGACATCGTGTTCTCGCTGGACTCGGTGATTACCGCCGTCGGCATGGTCTCCCACGTACCGGTCATGGTCGCGGCGATCATCGTTGCGGTGCTGGTGATGATGCTGGCTGCCGGCACCATCAGTGAGTTCATCGACAAGCACCCGTCGCTGAAGATGCTGGCGCTGTCGTTCCTGCTGATCGTCGGTACGGTGCTGATTGCCGAATCCTTCGACGTTCACGTGCCAAAAGGCTACGTCTACTTCGCCATGGCGTTCTCGCTGGCGGTGGAAGCGATCAACATCAAGATGCGCACCGCGATTGCTAAAAAGCGCAAACAGCAGGATCCGGTGAAACTGCGCAAGGACATTCCGGGGCAATAACCCGAACCTGTGCACTGGCTGCTGCCAGTCAGTGCACAAAACCTGTGGGAGCGAGCCTGCTCGCGATAGCGGCCTGTCATTCAACATCAACGTTGAATGTGACGGCCTCATCGCGAGCAGGCTCGCTCCCACTTTTTTTTGCTCAGTGGCTACCCAGGCGGATCGAGGTTATCCAGCACTCGATTCACCGCCAACTCCCCCAACATGATGTTTTGCTGAATCCCCAGCAGGGTGTTGCGGTGTGTGCCTTCCATTCGTGCAGCAAGATCACTGGCCATGACGCTGGCCGACGCCAACGATTCACAGGCGTGAGCGAGCAGGGTTTCGTTATCGACCTTGGGGTCTATGAAGAAGATCGTGCTGGGTTTGCGTGGTGGGAAGTCGTGGGGGACCGGCTCGATGTCCGGTGGGTTGGGTGTAACTTTGAACATATGCTGATTTACTCCTGAGTGGAGCCGCTAACCGATCTCTACTACAAGAAGGGTGGCGGCCATGCGCAGGTTAGTAGACCGGGGAGAATCAGCATTGCCGGCGCGCCGAAGCGCCCTGCGCACAGCCACCATCAAGTTCAGATAAAAAATCTGACTGACAGCGCTTCTGCACCTTACTGAAAACACCACGGGCTACTAAACCCGACCACTGATAGGCAGTGGCAGGGAAACGATAGAGTCCAGGGTCAAGGCGCACAAGCCGGCGGATTCTGGCGTAGCCGTAGGCAACGACGCAAGGTGTTGTAGCCTCCGAGAAGTAACGCCGGGTGTCTTTAAACACGCACTGAAAAAACGCGTGAATCACGTCAAAACAGCCGAATGCTTTCCAACCGCTTTTCTCCAAAGGTTGACGCATCCAGCTTTGGTGGTTAGCGTCCCTCGCTCGCTTCAAACGACATGACAAGGAATGCATATGTCTGGAAAACCGGCTGCACGCCTCACGGACCCGACCACCTGTCCCCTTCCCGGCCACGGCACCAACCCGATTGCCAGCGGCTCACCCGATGTCTTTTTCAACGGTCTTGCGGCCGCTCGGGTCAGCGACACATGCACCTGCGGCCAGGCCCTGAACGGTGGATTCTCTTCAACCGTGTTCATCAACGGCCTGAATGCCATACGCTCGATAGCACCACCAGCCATGGCGGTGTGGTGATTGGCGGCTCCGGCAACGTCATCATCGGCAACTCTCATTCCCCTGCGCCCTTCATCCCGCCCTTGCCGATCATTGGCCAGCCTTTGGTCGAATTCAAAGCCGTCAGCGCTGGCAATGGCGAACCGATTGCCCAACAGGACTACGAAATCGAAACCGCTGAAGGCCGGATCGTCAAAGGCCAGACCAACGCGGAGGGCATGACCCAAAGCGTCGCTACCCTGCAGCCCGACCTCGCCGTCGTCCGCTGGACTGTCTGACGCCTCAAGGAAGAATGAAATGACTGGACAATGCATGGCCCCAGACGACCTGGACATGAAGAAACTCTGGGACAGCACCTGCGAACTCCCCGTTTGCAAACGCGAAACCACTAAGGGCGGCCCTAACCCGAAAACCCGCGTTGAAGTGCCATTACTGACCTGTAATTGCCTGTGGCGCAGGTTTCAAAAAGAAGCCGAAGAGTGGGTCGCACCGGGCGGCGTGTTGATTGCCGACCCGCAAGCCCGTAACCGCAAGATCAACGCGGCCTATGCACAATTGTGGCTGGCGGATAACCGGTTTCAGTGGGCGGGGTTGGCGGCGTTTGCTTCGAAGCAGGTGGGGTGTGGGTTGATCCATGCGACCAAGTTGCAAACGGCTATTGCGGCGCAGAAGGCGGCGCAGGAGAAATTGCGGACGGGGAAGTCGGAAACCCTTTTCGAAGGGTTTGGGTTCAAGCTCAGCAAGACTGATCCGGAAATCGAGAAAGAATTAGCGAACGCCAAAGCGGCCAATCCTCTTCCCACTGAGGATATTACCTTCGGCGACAACTCCCGCTCCGCTGTTCAGCAGCAGTTGGACTACGTTTATGAAATGCTGGCCCTCGGTAATACCTCGCTGTTTCTGGATGTTTATCCGTTGCATCGGTTTTTTATGGTGCGGGGCTTCAAAGAAATGGAAGCCTGTCTTTCCAAACGCAACCAACTAAAAAATGAAGTTCTGTGGCCCATCGCTGACAAAGTAGAGTTCGGTGCAGCGCGTGCAGAAGTGACCGATACTTTCAAAGCCATAGATGAAGGAAGAATTACCAAAAGCGTCGAATTCATGGCCGGTCATGAACAGCTGAACATTTTGCAACCTGCGATGTATGACGATTCCCGATTCGCTTACCTAATGCGCGGCACCCATGCTGGAGATGTCGTATCAGTAGTCACAGGGATGCTGTCCGGAGCCGCAGAAGAAATCCAGTTGACTCTGGCAAGTCAATGCAAAGCGGCAGACGGGCGAAAGGTTGCCTTCGGCAGTAATCCATTGGCCAATCTGGCAAACAAGGATCAACGAATGGAATTCGTACTTCGTGCTGCAACACAATTCGATGCCTTGTTAAAAAACCCCACTTCAAAAGCCCAACTAAAGCAATCCATTACAGAAATATCTCAAGGTGGAGGGATCCGCTGATGAAACCACTCACCAGGCTATCTCTGATAAGCATGAGTGCAATTGTTATTGGGCTGTGTATTGCCTACTTCAATTGGAATACGGAAGTTTTGAGTGCGCACATAGGGAAGTCTTACAAGGATACCGTTGAGGACTCAACGTTTTCGGTGCCTGCGAATACCGCTTTTTATCCAAGCACGCCACCGCATCCTAGTTCTACATGGATATCAGAGCCAGTCATCATCCATTTTGATGATCCTGAGCATGGTTTTACGCTACCAGCAACCAAGTTTGGCGCCGTTGGTTTTGATGAAGGTAAAGTCTCGACCATGACAACTTCTCCAATGTTGGAGACCTTGCCTTTCAATCAGCTGATTCCCTTACTCACTCAGTTGCAGGGGAAGCTAAAAGACTCGGGCTGGGTACCGCGCAACCCACAAGATAACTCTTGGTTAGCCGTCGGCAGCGAAGTAGAAAAAAACGCTTTGCAAAGGCAGTTGTTCGATCAGGTAGTCATCGTGATGCTCCTTATACCTCACAAATACAGTCTTGCGCTAAACGTCAAATGCTACGCCCGCTGTGATGAGCGCGACCCGAAAACGGCGAAGTATCTGATTGATGTCAGTGTCGGTTCGGATTACTACAGCGAATGAAGAGCCGCTTCAGAAGGCGGCGTTGGTGTTTGCAAAGAGCAGCGTTTTTTACCCTGTTCATTTGTCTGACTTCTTTTCACCACCCAGTTGATTTTTTGAACATTCATATCGGGAAGTCATACAGAGAAGTCGCACAAGACTCGACATTCCCAAATATTTGATCGACGTAGGGCTAGGCGACGATATCTTTAGGGAAGGTCTGAAGTAAGCAGCCGTTTTTAACGGCCTCGCTGTCTGAGGTTCAAAAAACACCGACTTAATCGAAA
>NZ_JBXAJV010000030.1:0-68372 GCF_058797635.1 Pseudomonas sp. GW823-FHT02C02
GGCGAATTCTACAGCGTTACTCGCTGCTGTCAACACCTCTTTTTCTCCGCTTTCGACCGAGAAGATCGAACCGTCAACCAAGCCAAACAACCCCGCCTGATCAACTCCTTCTGGGCTTCGATGACCTGAAGCAACTCGCTGTCGAAAACTGTGTAACTCTTTGTTTACCAAGGAGTTTTCCGTTTCGACTGCGCCGGAAGTGGGGCGAATTATAGACCTCCAGAATCTGCCGTCAACCCCTAACTTAAGCTTTATTCAGATTTGAGCGTAATACGCGCAAATGCCTTCTTTCCGGCCTGGCAAACATGGGTCGCGCCCAGCACGTATATAAAGGTGCGATCAACAACCTCTCCATCTATACGCACACCGCCGGAATTCAGCAGATCACGGGCCACCGCCGAGTTCTTCACCAGCCCTGCCTTATTAAGGACAGCAGCAATCGGCATGTCTTCAGTAGCCGTCAGCTCGATCTCCGGCAGATCGTCCGGCAACTCGCCATCCTTCATACGATTGCCCGCTGCACGGTGAGCATTGGCCGCAGCCTCTTCACCATGGAAACGCGCAACGATCTCTTCGGCCAGCTTGATCTTGATGTCACGAGGATTGGCGCCCGCCTCGACATCAGCACGGAATGCGTTGATTTCATCCATGGAGCGGAAGCTGAGCAATTCGAAGTAGCGCCACATCAGCGCATCCGGAATAGAGACCAGCTTGCCATACATGACACCCGGCGCTTCCTGGATACCGACGTAGTTGCCCAAGGACTTGGACATCTTCTTCACACCATCCAGACCTTCGAGCAGCGGCATCGTCAGAATGCATTGAGCCTCCTGACCATAACCGCGCTGCAGTTCACGCCCCATCAGCAGATTGAACTTCTGATCGGTACCGCCCAACTCGACATCCGCGCGCAAAGCGACCGAGTCATACCCTTGAACCAGCGGATAGAGGAACTCGTGAATAGCGATTGGCTGGTTGGTCGTGTAGCGTTTGTCGAAGTCATCGCGCTCAAGCATGCGAGCCACGGTGTACTGCGAAGTCAGACGAATGAAGTCCGCCGGCCCCATCTGGTCCATCCAGGTGGAGTTGAACGCCACCTCGGTTTTGGCCGGATCAAGAATCTTAAAGACTTGAGTCTTGTAGGTCTCGGCATTCTCGAGAACCTGCTCGCGGGTGAGCGGAGGACGCGTTGCGCTCTTGCCGCTCGGATCACCGATCATCCCGGTGAAGTCACCTATAAGGAAGATCACCTGGTGACCCAGTTCCTGGAACTGGCGCAGCTTATTAATAAGCACGGTATGACCCAGGTGCAAATCCGGCGCGGTCGGATCGAAGCCTGCCTTAATACGCAGCGGCTGGCCACGCTTGAGCTTTTCGATCAGCTCGGACTCGACCAACAGTTCTTCCGCACCACGTTTAATCAGCGCTAGCTGCTCTTCAACCGACTTCATAACAGACCCGCAAGGCTCGAATTCAAAGGGGACCAACCATACAAGATCACGCGTCAAATACAAAGTTTGGCCGGCGCAATGACGCCAATCCGCTGGCAGAGTGACCGCGGACTTGCTTCAGAGATGATTTGGTTATATTTTATACAGTTATTTCATCTTCATCATGTCATTCATCTTTTCCAATTCATCTTTTTCAAAGTCAAAAATTACCTATGACCAAAGAATCGTCTAAAGCGCCACCGCTTTACCCGAAGACCCACCTGCTCGCAGCAAGTGGCATCGCCGCTCTTCTGAGCCTGGCGCTTCTGGTATTCCCTTCCAGTGATGTAGAAGCCAAAAAGACGACGCTGAGTCTTGAGCTGGAAAGCCCTGCTGAACAACTGACACAAGATCAAGACGCTGCTGAAGCCGTTCAAGCCACAAATGAACCGGCAGCCTCCCCTTTCGCGCAGATCGAAAACAGCGCTGAAGAGCCACAGGAAACCGCCCAGGCCGAGCCTGTACCTGCCCCGGTCACCGAAGAAAAGAAGACCCCAAACCACAGGGAAGTGATCGTTTCCAAAGGCGACACACTTTCCACGCTGTTTGAGAAAGTAGGCCTCCCCGCCACTTCGGTGCATGAAGTCATGGCCAGTGACAAGCAGGCCAAGCAATTCAGCCAGCTCAAACGCGGCCAGAAACTCGAATTCGAACTGACCCCCGACGGCCAGCTGAGCAACCTGCACAGCAAGCTCAGCGACGTCGAAAGTATTACCCTGACCAAGAATGACAAGGGTTATACGTTCAACCGCATTACCGCCAAGCCAACCGTGCGCTCCGCCTACGTTCATGGCGTGATCAACAGTTCGCTATCGCAGTCTGCCGCGCGTGCCGGGCTGTCCCACAGCCTCACCATGGACATGGCCAGCGTGTTTGGCTATGACGTCGACTTCGCCCAGGATATCCGCCAGGGTGACGAGTTCGATGTGATCTACGAGCAGAAAGTCGTCAACGGCAAGGCTGTCGGCAACGGCCCGATCCTGTCCGCACGCTTCACCAACCGCGGCAAGACCTACACCGCCGTGCGTTACACCAACAAGCAAGGCAACAGCAGCTACTACACCGCCGACGGCAACAGCATGCGCAAGGCGTTTATCCGCACGCCAGTGGACTTCGCCCGCATCAGCTCGAAATTCTCCATGGGTCGCAAACACCCGATCCTGAACAAGATCCGCGCTCACAAAGGTGTCGATTACGCCGCTCCACGCGGCACGCCGATCAAAGCGGCCGGTGACGGCAAAGTGTTGTTGGCCGGTCGCCGTGGCGGTTACGGCAATACCGTGATTATCCAGCACGGCAACACCTACCGTACGCTGTACGGCCATATGCAAGGCTTTGCCAAAGGCATCAAGACTGGCGGCAGCGTCAAGCAAGGCCAGGTAATCGGTTATATCGGCACAACCGGGCTCTCCACCGGCCCACACTTGCACTATGAGTTCCAGGTCAATGGCGTGCACGTCGACCCACTGGGCCAGAAAGTCGCGATGGCCGACCCTATTTCCAAAGGGGAACGCGCACGCTTCCTTTCGCAGAGTCAGCCGCTGATGGCGCGCATGGACCAAGAGAAAGCCACCATGCTGGCTTCGAAGCGCTAAATCATGACGCTCTATATCGGTGTGATGTCCGGAACCAGCCTCGATGGCCTGGACATTGCGTTAATCGAGCTGACCCCGGCGATCAACCTGATCGCCACGCACTACACCCCCATGCCTGACTCCCTGCGCGCCGAGCTGCTTGGCTTGTGCGCCAGCGGCCCGGACGAGATTGCCCGCTCCGCCATCGCCCAGCAGAACTGGGTGAAACTGGCGGCTCAGGGTATTAACACTCTCCTCCACCAACACAACCTGAAACCCGAAGACATTCGTGCGATTGGCAGCCACGGCCAGACCATTCGCCACGAACCGGCGCGTGGCTTCACGGTACAGATCGGCAACCCGGCCCTGCTGACCGAGTTGACCGGCATCACCGTGGTCAGCGACTTCCGCAGCCGTGATGTGGCCGCTGGCGGGCAAGGCGCGCCATTGGTGCCGGCCTTTCACGAAGCGTTGTTTGATGAACGTGCCGGCAATCGTGCGGTATTGAATGTCGGCGGATTCAGCAACCTCAGCCTGATCGAGCCCGGCAAACCTGTCGCCGGTTTCGACTGCGGCCCGGGCAACGTCCTGCTGGATGCCTGGATTCATCAGCAACGCGGCGACAATTTTGATCGTGACGGCCAATGGGCTGCCAGTGGCAAGGTTGAACCGGTTCTGCTGAATGAATTGCTGAGTGATCCATTCTTCGTAACCAAAGGCCCGAAAAGCACCGGCCGCGAAGTGTTCAACCTGCCATGGCTGACACAGCACCTCTCGAAGCTCCCGCCCTTCGCCGCGGAAGATGTGCAAGCAACCCTGCTCGAACTGACCGCACTGACCATCGTCGAGTCATTGCAGCACGCCCAATCGGACACGCAGGAACTGCTGGTCTGCGGTGGTGGCGCGCACAACGCCACGCTGATGAACCGTTTGGCCGCCCTGCTGCCGAACGCGAGTGTCAGCAGCACTGCCGCTTACGGTGTGGACCCGGACTGGGTCGAAGCCATGGCCTTCGCTTGGCTGGCTCATTGCTGCCTGGAAGGCATCGCCGCCAACCGCCCGAGCGTCACCGGCGCCCGCGGCCTGCGCGTACTCGGCGCCATCTACCCGGCATAAACGCCGCACAGCAAAACGCCGCAAAGCCCTGAAGCCATGCGGCGCTTGATACTGCGGTGAAGCGCGATCAGATCGAGAACGAAGAGCCGCAACCACACGTGGTGCTCGCGTTCGGATTCTTGATCACAAAACGCGAACCTTCCAGACCTTCCTGATAATCCACCTCGGCACCGGCCAAGTACTGGAAGCTCATCGGGTCTACGACCAGACTCACACCTTCGCGCTCGACGATGGTGTCGTCGTCGGCCACTTCTTCATCGAAGGTGAAGCCGTACTGAAAACCTGAACAACCGCCGCCCGTAACGAATACGCGCAGCTTCAAGCGATCATTCCCCTCTTCATCGACCAGGCTCTTCACCTTGTGCGCGGCACCGTGGGTGAATTGCAAAGCGGTGGGGGTGAAGGATTCGACGCTCATGCTGACTATCTCCCGGCGTTACGCCGCCATAATGCGTGATGACGCGCATTATCCGCTTCTCCTAGAAAATCGGTCAACTATTGTTATGGTATAGCAATAAAACCGATTGCCGGTTCGAAATGCAAAAAGGCCCGTCAGACGGGCCTTTTTGCTAAGCGGGATAAAGCCTTACGGCAGCATGCCGGCGTGGGACAGGCCCAGGCGCTCATCCAGCCCGAACAGAATGTTCAGGTTCTGCACCGCTTGACCCGACGCACCCTTGACCAGGTTATCGATTACCGACAGCACCACCACCAGATCGCCGTCCTGCGGACGATGCACGGCGATACGACAAACGTTGGCACCGCGAACACTGCGGGTTTCCGGGTGGCTGCCCGCTGGCATCACGTCGACGAACGGCTCGTTGGCGTAGCGCTTTTCAAACAACGCCTGCAGATCCACCGAGCGATCCACGACGGTCGCATACAGCGTCGAATGAATGCCGCGAATCATTGGTGTCAGGTGCGGAACGAAGGTCAGACCGACGTCCTTGCCCGCTGCACGACGCAGACCCTGGCGGATTTCCGGCAAGTGACGGTGACCTTTGACGGAGTAGGCTTTCATGCTTTCCGACGTCTCGGCGTACAGCGAACCGACCGAAGCGCCACGACCGGCACCGCTGACACCGGACTTGCAGTCAGCAATCAAACGCGTGGTATCGGCCAGGCCGGCTTCCAGCAATGGCAGGAAACCCAATTGCGTCGCCGTTGGATAGCAACCCGGCACCGCGATCAGGCGCGCATCCTTGATTTGCTCGCGATTGACTTCCGGCAAACCGTAGACCGCCTCCTCCAGCAACTCCGGTGCGCCGTGAGGCTGGCCGTACCACTTGGCCCACTCGGCAGCGTCTTGCAGACGGAAGTCAGCCGACAGGTCGATGACCTTGGTCCCCGCCGCAAGCAACTCACCGGCCAGTGCATGGGCAACACCATGAGGCGTGGCGAAGAACACCACATCGCAAGCGCCCAGCGTCTTGATGTCCGGAACACTAAAAGCCAGGCCGTCGTAGTGGCCTCGCAGGTTCGGGTACATGTCGGCCACGGCCAGACCGGCCTCGGATCGGGAAGTGATCACAACCACTTCAGCTTGCGGATGCTGTGCCAACAGACGCAGCAGTTCGACACCGGTGTAACCCGTGCCGCCGACGATACCGACCTTGACCATAAACCTGCCCTCAACGAACCCACTGGAAAGCCGTCGATAATAGGGGCCGCGCGGCCCTGCGACAACCGCTTAGGTGACGTGTGGCGGCTCATGTGTCCCTTCTCGGGCATATCGCCCAACTTTTGGCGAGTGGCTTTTGTGGCCTGGCAAGGCCCCGCGACGAGTCATAGCTCGCTATGGCGAGGAGCGGCAACGCAGTCTGGCCGCAAAAGACGCCGTCAAAATTGAACAGTTATGTCCGAGACGGGACACTTTCTCTACTATTCGGGCTACCGTGAACCTGGGAATAACTAAAAATGCTTTATCTATGGCTCAAAGCGCTTCATATCGTCAGCATGGTCTGCTGGTTTGCCGGCCTGTTTTACCTGCCCCGCCTGTTCGTTTATCACGCCCAAAGCGAAGACACCGTCAGCAAGGAACGCTTCAGCCTCATGGAGCGCAAGCTGTACCGCGGCATCATGGGACCGGCGATGATCGCTACCCTGATATTCGGCATTGCACTGATCTGGCTTAACCCGAGCCTCTTCAGTCAAGGCGCGTGGATTCACGCCAAGCTGACCCTGGTGGTGATCCTGATCGGCTACCACCACATGTGCGGCGCACAGGTGAAACGTTTTGCCCGTGGCGAAAACACCCGCAGCCATGTCTTTTATCGCTGGTTCAATGAAGTGCCGGTTCTGATATTGCTGGCTATCGTAATTCTGGTCGTCGTTCGGCCGTTCTAATAAGCACAACTCACCGGGGTACTTCCAATGTCGCTGCCCGCTTTGCTCGAACAACGCTTGCGTCTGCCGGTAGTGGCAGCGCCGATGTTTCTGATTTCCAATCCGCAATTGGTGCTCGCCTGCTGCCGTAACGGCGTCGTCGGCAGCTTTCCTGCGCTGAACCAGCGCGAGAGCAGCGGCTTCAAGGCCTGGCTGGAAGAGATCGAAGCAGGGTTGGCGACACTGGAGAACCCGGCGCCTTACGCGGTCAACCTGATCGTTCACAACACTAACCCACGGCTGCAAGCTGACCTTGCGATCTGCATCGAGCATAAAGTACCGATCGTGATTACCAGTCTCGGTGCAGTGAAAGAAGTAGTCGATGCCGTTCACAGCTATGGCGGACTGGTGTTCCATGACGTGACGACGCGGCGCCATGCCGAGAAAGCCGCCGAGGCCGGTGTGGACGGCTTGATCGCCGTGGCAGCGGGTGCCGGTGGACACGCTGGAACCTGGAGCCCGTTCTCGCTGATTGCCGAGATTCGCCAGTTTTTCGACAAGACCCTATTGCTGGCAGGCTGCCTTAACCACGGCCACGAGATCCTTGCTGCGCAATTGCTCGGCGCTGATCTGGCCTATTTCGGTACGCGATTTATCGGCACCACCGAAAGTCATGCGCCTGACGCCTACAAAGAGATGCTGCTGACGTCCAGAGCCGCAGACATCGTCCATACGCCGGCAGTGTCAGGCGTACCGGCGAGTTTCATGCGTCAAAGCCTGGAGGCTGCCGGTTTCGACATGGCGGCACTGCAAGGCAAGGGCGAAGTCGACTTCGGCTCCAAACTCAAGCCGATCAGCGATGAAGCCAAAGCCTGGAAAACCGTGTGGTCTGCGGGCCAGGGTGTCGGGGAAATCGATGATTTGCCGAGCGTCGATCAATTGGTCGCTCGACTTGACGCGGAATACCGCAAGGCTCTGGAACTGGCGGCCGAGCTGCCCAAACGCTGGCCACGATGAGATGAAAGTTTGGCCAGCCCGCCCCGGCTGGCCTTACAATCCACGCTTGAAACACACCCTATTACAAATTCTCGCGACAAGGATGCCTCGCAATGAGCGACAACCGTTTCAAGATCGTGTTCGACGGCGCTCTGCTGCCAGGCGTTGACGCCGCCAGCGCCAGAGAGAACCTGGCTAAACTCTACAACAGCCAAGTCGCAGCCGTCGAACGGCTATTCACTGGCAAGACGGTTACGCTCAAGAAAGACCTGTCGCACGCCGACGCGCAAACCTACCTTCAAGCGCTGACGAAAACCGGCATCGATGCTCGCATCGAAAGCGAATCGTCCATTGAGCTGAACCTGGACGAAGCCCACGAACACAGGCCTGTCGCCAGCCAACCGGCATTTGCCGACCCCGCATCCCCTTACGCACCACCCCGAGCCACTGTCGGCGAAAGCCTGCCCGCGTATGCTCCACTCAAGCCATTCAGCGTTGAAGGCCGCATCGGTCGTTTGCGCTATCTCGCCTGGACGATGGTCCTGACGCTGGTCACCCTGGCCGTCTGTTCGGTATTGGCCATTTTCGCCTTCGCCATCATCAGCGCCGATTCGACCGCAGGCCTGATACTCGGTGGCCTGGTTGCGTTCATGCTGTTCATTGCCATGGCGGTCGTGAGCATTCAGATCAGTGTCCAGCGCCTGCACGACATCGGCTGGTCCGGCTGGCTCTGGTTGCTGAACCTCGTACCCTTCGTAGGCAGCTTCTTCCCGTTCGTGATCATGATCGCCCCCGGCACCAACATCGCCAATCGCTATGGCGCGCCGCCTCCCCCCAACACCACGGCGGTCAAAGTGTTGTCTTCGTTGTGGGTGGTGTTGATCGCCATCGTCTTGGTTGGTGCGCTGGCCGGAGGCCTTACGGCGATCCAGGAAGAGTATGAAACTGCTGCCGAAACCAGCTATGACAGCAGCTCGGTGATCACTGAAGAAGTGGAAGTCGAGCCGGCCGCAGAGGCTGAGCAGGCACCCGATTCTGCAGACGATGAAGCCGAATAAGCCCCGGCCCCTGTAGACTCTGCGAAAGAATGAACAGCGCTCCCCGCCCGTGACACCCGCGTCGCTGGCGCGGAGCTGCTGCGATGGAGAACTGCATGACCCGTTACGCTCTGATCACTGGCGCTTCCAGTGGGATCGGCCTGGCGATGGCCGAAGCGCTGGCCCGCCGAGGCCGCAGCCTGATTCTGGTGGCCCGACAACGTGATCAGCTGGAAAGTATTGCCATTGAACTGACCCAACGCTTTGGCGTGGAAGTGCTGTTCCGCGCCTGTGACCTCGGCGAACCGCTACGGCTGTCCGGGTTCCTGCTGGAACTGGAAGAAGGTGACCGGCAAATCGATTTGCTGGTCAACTGCGCCGGCATCGGCACCTGCGGACCCTTTCTGGCCCAGGACTGGATGACCGAGCAGGACCTGATCGAAGTGAACATCCTGGCCCTCACCCGCTTGTGCCATGCCATCGGGAACAGCATGGCCTTGCAGGGTGGCGGACAAATTCTGAACGTCGCTTCAATGGCGGCATTCCAACCCGGCCCGTGGATGAGCACGTACTACGCCAGCAAAGCCTATGTGCTGCATTTTTCCGAAGGGTTGCGCGTCGAACTGAAGAAATGTGCGGTCAAGGTCTCGGTGCTGTGCCCCGGCCCGACCCGTACCGGGTTCTTCCGTACCGCTCAACTGGACACCGGCAAACTGGCCGACAGCAACATGCTCATGAGTCCCGAAGAGGTTGCGCTGTATACGGTGCGCGCCCTGGAGAAAAATCGAGCGATCATCATTCCCGGTCGAGGCAATCGCTGGCGCGCCCTCCTGCCACGGCTGGGCTCTCGCTGGCTCAATCGGACAATCGCTGGCATGGTCAACAAGGCCTACTGCCCGCGCTGACCCGGCCTCAAGGTAAAAGGCTGGGCTCGGGGATAACCCATGAGTACACTCAAGCCAGCCCAAACAACGGAGAAAACAGCTGTGGATACTCTGTTCACCAAGATCATCAACCGGGAAATCCCGGCGAAGATCATCTACGAGGACGACCAGGTACTGGCCTTCCATGACATCGCCCCACAGGCACCGGTGCATTTTCTGGTCATTCCGAAAAAAGCGGTGCGCACCCTCAACGACCTCACCGAGGAAGACAAGGCTTTGGCCGGACATATTCTGTTCACCGCCCAGCGCCTGGCCTTGGAACTGGGCTGCGAAGAAGGTTTCCGTGTGGTCATGAACTGCAATGAACTGGGCGGGCAGACTGTCTACCACATTCATATGCATGTGCTGGGTCAGCGCCAGATGCACTGGCCGCCGGGCTGATTGCAAAAAGCTTCGAGGGAGTGGCCAGCCACTCCCGTATGACCCAGCGCAAACCTTCCCCGGCCGATTGGGTTAAACTGGCCGCCGAGATTCCTCCCGGAGGTCAGCATGACTACCCAGCGTCACTACTCGCCGATTGACCGTCTTCTGCTGCAAGCCGATGCCGCGATGCGAACGTTGCTGCCTTTCAGTGGCCAGCCATACCGTCCGTCGCCAGCCATCGTGCAGCCGGATGCGCAAATGAGTGACGAAGACACCCGCCACGTTGCTGGCTTGATGCGCATCAACCATACCGGTGAAGTCTGCGCCCAGGCGCTGTATCAGGGTCAGGCCCTGACCGCCAAGCTGCCGCACGTACGGGCCGCCATGGAACATGCTGCCGAAGAAGAAATCGATCACCTGGTCTGGTGCGAGCAACGCATCCAGCAACTGGGCAGTCACACCAGCATTCTCAACCCGCTGTTCTACGGCATGTCGTTCGGGATTGGCGCAGTGGCCGGATTGATCAGCGACAAGGTCAGCCTGGGTTTTGTCGCCGCCACCGAGCATCAGGTGTGCAAACACTTGAACGAGCACCTCGAGCAATTGCCGGCGGAAGATGAAAAGTCCCGGGCCATTCTCGAGCAAATGCGGATTGATGAAGAACATCATGCCGAGAGTGCGCTGGATGCCGGAGGTTTTCGTTTTCCGGCGCCGGTGAAGTTCGGGATGAGTCTGTTGGCCAAGGTAATGACCAAGAGTACTTACCGGATCTGATCGATACGTTGCCTGACAGGGCCTCTTCGCGAGCAGGCTCGCTCCCACAAGGTTCTGTATTCCAGACATGAAAAAGGCGACTGCCGTGAGGAAGTCGCCTTTTTTGTGCTTGAAATCTTAGTTCGGCATGTTGCGCGCGTAGAAGATTTCCAGCATTTCGTGTTTCACACGGTCAGTCACCTGAGCACGCTGCTCGGAAGACAGGTTGCTGGTGGCATCGCCGAACAGGTAGTTATCCAGTTCGAAGTTCTTCAGCAACATTTTGGTGTGGAACAGGTTTTCCTGGTACACGTTCACGTCGGTCATCTGGTACGCGCCGCGGGTGTCTTCGGACAAGTAGTTCTGGATCGAATTGATCTCGTGGTCGATGAAGTGCTTTTTGCCTTCCACGTCACGGGTGAAGCCGCGCACGCGATAATCCACGGTCACGATGTCCGAATCGAACTGGTGAATCAGGAAGTTGAGCGCTTTAAGCGGTGAAATCACGCCACAGGTCGACACGTCAATGTCCACACGGAATGTCGCAATGCCGTCGTCCGGGTGGATTTCCGGGTAGGTGTGCACCGTGATGTGGCTCTTGTCGAGATGGGCCAGGATAATCTCGGGCAACGGGCCCGGCGATTCTTCGATCTGGCTGTCGGTCGGGGTTACCGGCTCTTCAGAGATCAGAATCGTGACGCTGGCGCCCTGGGGTTCATAGTCCTGACTGGCAATGTTCAGGATGTTGGCACCAATGATATCGACAACTTCCGTGAGGATCTGCGTCAGGCGTTTCGCGTTGTACTCTTTATTGATGTACTCGACGTAAGCCTGTTGGTCTTGCGGGGTTTCCGCGTAGCAGATGTCATAGATGTTGAAGCTCAAGGTCTTTGTCAGGTTATTGAACCCGTGGAGCTTGAGTTTGCTTTTCACCGTTAAAAACTCTCTATGTATTGCGGCCCGGGCCGCGTGATCAAGCATGCCCGTCAGATGCGAACAACGCAGCTGCGTAGGACGGTTAACACCTCTTCGCGATGGCGATTTTGGTTGTCTGTTCGGGTTCGCAGCCTGTCGATGACGAGGCCGTTACCCTGAAAAAAGTGGCGCATTATGCAGACGTCAGCTTGGGATCGCCAGAGTCTGCACTGCTTTTATGATAGTTGAATGTCGATTCAACCGAGTTCGATGATTTCGTAGTCGTGGGTAATGGCCACGCCAGCCGCGCCCAGCATGATCGAAGCCGAGCAATACTTCTCCGCCGACAGCTCGATGGCGCGTTTGACCTGGGCTTCTTTCAGCCCCCGGCCCTTGACCACGAAGTGCATGTGGATCTTGGTGAAGACTTTCGGATCCTCGGTCGCGCGCTCGGCTTCGAGAAAGGCTTCACAGCTTTCGACGGCCTGACGGGACTTCTTGAGGATGCTGACCACATCGAAATTGCTGCAACCGCCGACACCCAGCAGAAGCATTTCCATCGGCCGGACACCCAGGTTGCGACCACCTGCATCGGGCGGACCGTCCATGACCACGACGTGTCCACTGCCGGATTCACCGAGGAACATGGCTTCGCCAGCCCATTGGATGCGTGCCTTCATCGCCAGACTCCACTGCATAAAAAAGGGTCGCCAGCTTAGCACAGGGCCCCGGACTGACAGTGCCTTGCATTTGTAGGGCATAACCTTCTGAACCGTAGGTAAATTCTCGAATATTGCAGGAAGTGTCTGTTAAGCTGGCGCCAATTCGCTGGCGCATGGCCAGCCTTTGCGCAGCCGTCGTCTGCGACTCATAAAAAAACCAAACACACCGTGAAGTCTTTTCGGGATACAACCATGGTTGCTATTGCCCCAACCCCCAAAATCAAGAACCTCGACAAGCTGTTGATGCATTGCCAGCGCCGTCGTTATGCGGCCAAGAGCAACATCATTTGTGCCGGTGATCGCTCGGAAACGCTGTTCTTCATCATCAAGGGTTCGGTCACGATCCTGATCGAGGATGACGACGGCCGCGAAATGATCATCGCCTACCTGAACTCCGGGGACTTTTTCGGTGAGTTGGGTCTGTTTGAACAAGCGGGGCTTGAGCAGGAACGCAGCGCTTGGGTACGCGCGAAGATCGAGTGTGAAGTCGCAGAAATCAGCTATGCAAAATTCCGCGAGCTGTCCCAGCAAGATCCAGACATTCTTTACGTGCTCAGCGGACAAATCGCACAGCGTCTACGCAATACCACACGCAAGGTCGGCGACCTGGCCTTCTTCGACGTAACCGGTCGTGTCGCCCGCTGTCTGCTGGAACTGTGCAAACAGCCGGATGCCATGACCCACCCGGACGGCATGCAGATCAAAGTGACCCGCCAGGAAATCGGCCGGATTGTCGGCTGTTCACGGGAGATGGTCGGTCGCGTGCTCAAGGATCTGGAAGAACGCAACCTGGTGGACGTCAAAGGCAAGACCATGGTGGTCTTCGGTACACGCTAAGCCTTGAACATGTCTGCCAGCAACTGGCGATAAAGCGCATCAAGCCGCCCGAGCGCATCGGGTGCGGCAAATTTCTCATGCAGGGCAATGTGGCTTTCGGCGCGAACCCGCTGCTCCAGGCCGCAGGCTTCATTGAAGCGATTGACTGCGGCGACCATCGACTCACGTTCGTTATCCAGCAACAACGCACCGTGTACCAACCCGACCGGACGTGTGCCGCCCTTGCTCTGGCGCCAGCGCTGGGCAGTGCCGACCATCTTGCGGCCGTCGAGATTGACGTTGAAACGGCCATCGCAGAATGCGCCGTCGACTTCGCCCAAGGACGAAACGCCGCCCAGCTCATCCAGTAACTGACAGATCGGGTCGCAGAGTCGGCGGTAAGCGGTTTCGATTCGATTTTGATCGCCTTCGCTACGCGGGGGGGCGTAGACAAGGGCGATATTGATGGTGGACGCCGATTGCGGCACTGGCTCGCCGCCGGTTTCACGTAACAGCACCGGCCAACCGGCGGCGGCTGAGACTTCGCAGGCCGCTTCGAAGCCGGGTAGACGATTCAGGCGTCGGGGCATGACCAGTGCGCGGTCGCTGGGTTGCCAGAAAAGCAGACCAAACTCAACATCACCGGCACAGACAGACGCCAGCAGATCCTGTTCGGCCTGTAAGCCGGCTTCGACAGTCAAAGAGACGATTGAGGTCATAAGGTATTCCGTTGGACATGAAGTCTGTGGTGCTACTTATGCCGCCATCGCGAGCAAGCTCGCTCCCACAAGGAGTTTGCTGACACCGCAGATCCAATGTGGGAGCGAGCTTGCTCGCGATGGGGTCGACTCGGCCTGAGCCTGATCAGTCGAGGGTCGAACCGCTGACCGGACCGCCGCGCTCAGGAAAAAACAGGCGCTGCAGTTCAGTGCCCGGGCTTTCAGCGCGCATGAATGCCTCGCCCACCAGGAACGCGTACACGTCGCTGATTTCCATCAGTTCCACATCGGCCCGGTTGAGAATGCCGCTTTCGGTAATCACCAGGCGATCACGCGGAATACGTGGCAACAGGTCAAGGGTGGTTTCCAGGCTGACATCGAAGGTGTGCAGGTTGCGGTTGTTCACGCCGACCAGTGGCGTGTCGAGGGTTTTCAAGGCCCGCTCCAGCTCGTCGCCATCATGGACTTCTACCAGCACATCAAGGCCGACGCTTTTGGCCACGGCCGCCAGCTCGGCCATTTTCACGTCGTCCAGTGCGGAGACGATCAACAACACGCAGTCAGCGCCCAAGGCACGGGCTTCGACGATCTGGTACGGGTCGATCATGAAATCCTTGCGGATCACCGGCAGGTTGCACGCTGCCCGCGCCTGCTGCAGATACGCATCGGCACCCTGGAAGTAATCGATATCGGTCAGCACCGACAAGCACGTCGCGCCGCCCTTCTCGTAGCTTTTGGCGATGTCGGCGGGAACGAAGTGCTCGCGGATCACACCTTTGCTTGGCGACGCTTTCTTGATTTCGGCAATGACGGCCGGTTGTTTCGACTTGGCCTGAGCAATCAATGCCTGGGCAAAACCACGGGGTGCATCGGCCGCCTTGGCCAGACTTTCCAGCTCCGCCAGACTCACACGGGCGCTACGCTCGGCGACTTCCTGGACTTTGCGGGCCAGAATGTTTTCCAGAACCGTCGGTACACTCATCCCTCATTCTCCACTTTGAATACCGCGGTAAATGCACCCAACTCCTCAAGTTTTTCCCGTGCGAGGCCTGTGTGCAGCGCATCGTGCGCCAGGGCAACGCCTTCTTTCAAACTGGTCGCCAGGTCGGCGGCGTAAAGCGCCGCACCGGCATTGAGCACAATCATCTCGGCGGCTTTCTGACCGCTCTCGGTCTTGCGCTTGCCCAAAGCATCGCGAATCAGCTCAAGGGACGCCGCCGGACTTTCCACTGCCAGGCCGTGCAGGCTCTGGCTCTTCATGCCCAAGTCTTCTGGCTCGACCCAATATTCGGTGATCTGGTCATTCTTCAGTTCTGCCACATAGGTTGGCGCCGCCAGGCTGAACTCGTCCAGGCCATCCTTCGAGTGCACCACCAGCACGTGCTTGCTGCCCAGACGTTGCAAGACTTCGGCCAGTGGCCGGCACAACGCCTGACTGAACACGCCCACCACCTGATGTTTCACGCCGGCCGGATTCGTAAGCGGGCCAAGCATGTTGAACAAGGTACGCAGGCCGAGATCCTTGCGCGGGCCGGCGGCGTGCTTCATGGCACTGTGATGGGTCTGGGCAAACATGAAACCGATGCCGACGTTATCGATGCAGCGAGCCACCTGCACCGGGGTCAGGTTCAGGTAGATCCCGGCCGCCTCCAGCAGATCGGCGCTGCCGCTTTTGCCCGACACCGCACGGTTACCGTGCTTGGCTACGGTGCAACCGGCTGCAGCGACTACGAAGGAGGAAGCCGTCGAGACGTTGAAAATGTTCGCACCATCACCGCCGGTGCCGACCACATCGACGACGCCGTCGAGGGTCTTGAGTTCGACCTTGTCCGCCAACTCGCGCATGACAGAGACCGCGCCGACGATCTCGTCGATGCTTTCGCTCTTCATGCGCATGGCCATCATGAACGCGCCGATCTGCGCATCCGTGCATTGCCCGGTCATGATTTCGCGCATCACATCGCGCATTTCATCGGTGCTGAGGTCGAGCTGATCGACGATACGGCTCAGGGCTGTCTTGATATTCATGAAAAGTCCTTAGCGCGTGCCGCCGGTTTGTTTGAGGAAGTTTGCGAACAGCTCGTGGCCCTGCTCGGTGAGGATAGACTCGGGGTGGAACTGCACACCCTCGATGTTCAATGTCTTGTGGCGCAAGCCCATGATCTCGTCGACCGAGCCGTCTTCGAGCTGGGTCCAGGCGGTCAGCTCCAGGCAATCGGGCAGGGTTTCGCGCTTGACGATCAGCGAGTGATAACGCGTCACCGTCAGCGGATGATTCAGACCTTCGAACACGCCCTTGTCCTCGTGGAATACCGGGCTAGTCTTACCGTGCATGACTTGGCGGGCGCGGACTACATCACCGCCAAAGGCCTGGCCGATGGACTGGTGGCCGAGGCAGACGCCGAGAATCGGCAGCTTGCCGGCGAAATGCTTGATCACGTCGAGCGAGATGCCGGCTTCGGTCGGTGTGCAAGGACCGGGGGACACGACGATGCGCTCAGGGTTGAGGGCTTCTATGTCGGCAATGGTGAGTTCATCGTTGCGCACGACTTTGACCTGGGAGCCGAGCTCACCGAGGTACTGCACAACGTTGTAAGTAAAAGAGTCGTAGTTATCGATCATCAGCAACATGGCGTTTGGAACCTCTTGAATTCACTGACTTTTAATACAGCCTTCGAATGATTACCCGCAGCGTCCTGCGCTTTTTCAGTCGCCGGGTGCGCCAGCAAAGCGGTATGTCATACGGGTGAAGAAGGCAAAGCGGTACAGGTCCGGCGGGGCCGGCAAAAGAATTCAGGCGCGCCAACGCCAGCGGGCGTGTGCCTTGATGACTTGATCCAGAAGTTTGCTGATGATCAACACGGGGAAGGTCTCATTCATACGTCTCGGCACAGTAACTTAGCTGGGCAGAGCGTGCAATATGGCCGTGGCGACTGGCTGCGAAACAATCGAAGGGTTCGCGACCGATGGCAAAAGGCCGGAAGTTTTTGGTACTGTCGTTTCGTTCACTACAACAATAAATAAACGGACTTGCTCATGATCAAACAGACGTTGTTTGTACCGCTCGCAGGATGCTTGCTCGCCGCGGCCTGCGCCCAGGCGATCGCCGCGCCTAACCCTTACTCCAATTTCGTCGTCTTCGGCGACAGTCTCAACGATGCCGGGACCTTTGCCGACACGGGCGGGCCTGCCGGCTCGACCCAGCGCTATACCAACCGCACGGGGCCGGTTTACCTGGATGGCAACGGTGAAGTCCGCTCGCTCAACTCCACGCAGATCCTGGGGGGGAAACTGGGGTTCTCGGCGGATCAGACCGCCTCATCGTCCTCGGCGGTACGTGCCAGCAATGGCCAGCCCGATGGCAACAACTGGGCCGTCGGCGGTTATCGTACCGACCAGATTCTCGACTCGATCACCAGCACCTCCGCCACGGGTGATCGCACCCGGGCAGGCTACCTGCCGTCGAACAATTTCCGCGCCGACCCGAATGCGCTGTATTACATTTCGGGCGGTGGTAATGACTTCCTTCAGGGGCGCGTGACCAGCCTGCCCCAGGCCAGCGCTGCCGCCGATCGTCTGGTCAGCAGCGTGCAAACCCTGCAACAGGCCGGTGCTCGCTACATCATGGTCTGGTTGCTGCCGGACATCGGCTTTACCCCGGCCTTCAACGGCACCCCGTTGCAAGCGTTCACATCCCAGCTCAGTTCTCAGTTCAACACCGAACTGGTGAGCCAGCTGCAAAACGTCAATGCCAACGTCATCCCGCTCAACATTCCGGTGCTGCTCAAAGAGACGTTTTCCAACCCGGCGCAGTTCGGCCTGGCCACCGACCAGAACCTGAGCGCCACCTGTTTCAGCGGCAGCAGCTGTACCGAAAACGCCCGTTACGGCATCAACAGTGCGACGCCGGACCCGACCAAGCTGATCTACAACGACTCGGTGCACCCGACCGAAGCCGGGCAGCGTCTGATTGCCGATTACGCCTACTCGCTGCTGGCCGCACCATGGGAAGCCACCCTGTTGCCACAAATGGCCCAGGGTACGCTGCGCTCTCATCAGGATGAGTTGCGCAACCAATGGCTGGCCGATTGGGAAAACTGGCAAGGCGTGGGCCAATGGCGAGCGATTGTCGCCGGCGGCGGCCAGCACCAGGATTTCGACAGCCAGCGCAGTGGTGCCAGTGCTGACGGCAATGGCGCCAACCTCAACATCGGTGGCAGCTACCGGCTGAATGACGCGTGGCGTGTAGGTTTGGCGGCGGGCTTCTACAACCAGAAGCTCGAAGCCGGCGACAACGATTCGGACTACAAGCTCAATACCTACATGGGCACGGCGTTCGCCCAGTACCAGCAGAATCGCTGGTGGGGTGACGCGGCCGTGACGGCCGGGCATCTGGATTACGACAGCCTCAAACGTAAATTCCAGCTGGGGGTCAATGAACGCGGGGAGAAAGGCGATACCGACGGCTACCTGGTGGCTTTCAGCGGTCGCGTGGGGTACGACATCGCGCCGATGGCGAGCAGCCCGTGGCACTTGTCGCCATTCGTGAGCGCTGATTTCGCCAAAGTTGAAGTCGACGGTTACTCGGAGAATGGCGCCGACTCCACTGCGCTGACATTCGACGACCAATCGCGCATTTCCCGGCGTCTCGGCCTTGGCCTCCAGGGTAAGTACCAGATCACCTCGCAAACCCAGGTCTTCGGCGAACTGGCTCACGAGCGTGAGTACAACGACGATACCCAGAATGTGACCATGAACCTCAACAGCCTGCCGAACAACCGCTACACCCTGGCCGGCTATACCCCACAGACCAACCTGAACCGCCTGAACCTGGGCGTGAGCCACAACCTCACCAAGGACCTGGCTTTGCGGGCGAGTTATGACATTCGCAAGGATGATGACTTTACCCAGCAAGGCATTAACGTAGGCGTTGCGCTGGACTTCTAAACATCAGGCAAAAAAAACGCGGCGCCCTCACAGACGCCGCGTTTTTTTATGCTGAACACTTATTGTGGCGAGCGATCTTGCTCGCGCTCGGCTGCGAAGCAGTCGTCGATTGGGCCTGCTTCGCAGGCCAACGGGAGCAAGCTCCCTCGCCACAAAGGCTCACTCCCACAGATGTTGCGTGAACTCAGGCGTCCGGGGTTTGTTCGGCCAGGGCTACGGCGCGGAACATCGCGCGGCGCTTGTTCAAGGTTTCTTCCCATTCCAGCGCCGGCACCGAATCGGCGACGATGCCGCCGCCGGCCTGCACGTGCAGCTCGCCGTCCTTGATCACGGCCGTGCGGATCGCAATGGCGGTGTCCATGTTGCCGTTCCAGGCGAAGTAGCCCACCGCCCCGCCGTAGACGCCACGCTTGACCGGTTCCAGTTCGTCGATGATTTCCATCGCCCGAATCTTCGGCGCGCCCGACAACGTGCCCGCCGGCAGAATCGCCCGCAGCGCGTCCATCGCCGTCAGCCCGGCTTTCAATTGGCCAGTGACGTTGGAGACGATGTGCATCACGTTGGAATAACGCTCGATGACCATCTTCTCGGTGAGCTTCACCGAACCGATTTCCGAGACCCGGCCGGTGTCGTTGCGGCCCAGGTCGATCAGCATCAAGTGCTCGGCGATTTCCTTGTCGTCCGACAGCAGGTCTTTTTCCAGCGCCAGATCGGCCTCTTCGTTAGCCCCGCGTGGGCGAGTGCCGGCAATCGGGCGCACGGTGATCAGGTTGTCTTCGACCCGCACCAGCACTTCCGGCGAACTGCCGACGACGTGGAAGTCGCCGAAGTTGAAGAAATACATATAAGGCGTCGGGTTGAAGCAACGCAGCGCCCGGTACAGATCGATCGGCGCAGCCTTGAAGTCGATCGACATACGCTGCGACGGCACGACCTGCATGCAGTCACCGGCCAGGATGTATTCCTTGATGGTGTCGACGGCTTTTTCGTAATCGTCCTGGGTGAAACTCGAACGGAACACCGGGTCAGCCGACTGTTGCTTGCTGAAATCCAGGCCGCGGCGCGGGGTGATCGGCTGACGGAGTTTTTCCAGCAGCTCTTCCAGTCGCGCCTGGCCTTGCTCGAATGCATCGTCCTGCGACGGATCGGCGAGCACAATGGCGTGCATTTTCCCGGCGAGGTTGTCGAACACCACCACCGCGTCGGAGACCATCAGCAGAATGTCCGGCACGCCCAGCGGATCCGGGTTCGGGCATTTGCCCAGACGTTTCTCCACATAGCGCACGCAGTCGTAACCGAAGTAACCCACCAGACCGCCATTGAAGCGTGGCAGGCCGGGAATGGTTGGCACGTTGTAGCGGGCTTTGAATGCTTCAACGAAGGCCAGCGGATCTTCGGCTTCATGGCTTTCGATCTCGACGCCGTCGTGGGTCACGCTGACGTGATGATCATGAACCCGCAGCACCGTGCGGCACGGCAGGCCAATGATCGAATAACGGCCCCACTTCTCCCCGCCCTGCACCGATTCCAGCAGGTAGGAGTTTGGCTCGTCGGCGAGTTTCAGGTAGATCGACAGCGGCGTGTCGAAGTCGGCCAGGGTTTCGCAGGCCAACGGGATACGGTTATAGCCGGCAGCGGCCAAACGCAGGAATTCTTCGCGGATCATGGGGTAGCCTCGTGGCTTGAGGTGCTAACAGTCAGGTATGCAAACGCGCCGGAAAGCCGGCCAGAATCGAGTCAGGCGCGCCAACGCCAGCGGGCCAGGGCCTTGATGACTTTCATCCAGAGTTTGCGAGTGACCACCACGATGACGTTTCCAGAAGGGGATTGAGCAACGTCGGGCAACGTTATCTCAGAGGCTGGATCCAGGCAACCGGGAATTAGCTTGCGCAGATCATCGATCACCAGCGCCGGCGACTCTTCCGAAATCGGCCGACCGTGGTTGTAGCCGTAGCTGAGGGCCACGCACTTGACCCCTGCCGCTTTCGCCGCCAGCACATCGCTGCGTGAGTCGCCGACAAACAGCGACTGCGAGGCCGGGATGTTGGCCATTTTCATCACGAAAAACAGCGCGGCCGGGTCAGGTTTCTTCTGCGGCAAGGTGTCGCCGCCGATGATCCATTTGAAGTAACGGCCGATTTTCATCTGATCCAGCAGTGGCGCGACGAAGCGCTCCGGCTTATTGGTGATCAGCGCCATTTCGACACCCTGCTTGTGCAGCCATTTCAGGGTGTCACGCACGCCGGGATAGACCACGGTCAGATCATGGCTCTCGCTGTAAGCCTCCATGAAGATATCCAGCGCGCCCTCGGCTTCGCCATCGTCGACCGCCGAATGGTCGATGCCGCCGGCCAGCGCACGGCGGACCAGCACCGGCGCGCCATTGCCGACCCATTCACGCACCGACTCGATGCCGGCGGGTTGACGCCCCAGTTTGAGCAGCATGTTATCCACGGCCACAGCGAGGTCCGGGACCGAATCGACCAGCGTGCCATCCAGATCGAACATCACCAGCCGTGGCAGACGCCCCGGAAACAGCTGCTCAAAGCCACTCATGGACGAGCCAACGCCAGTTCGGAACGCATCTTTTCAATCACCTCTTGGTAGTTCGGTGCATTGAAGATCGCCGAACCGGCGACGAAGGTGTCCGCGCCAGCCGCAGCGATTTCACGGATGTTGTTCACGTTGACGCCGCCGTCGATTTCCAGGCGGATGTCACGGCCGGAGGCATCGATCAGCGCGCGTGCTTCACGCAGTTTGTCGAGGGTGCCGGGAATGAACTTCTGCCCGCCAAAGCCCGGGTTGACGCTCATCAGCAGAATCATGTCGACCTTGTCCATCACGTACTTGAGTACGTCCAGCGGCGTCGCCGGGTTGAACACCAGGCCGGACTTGCAGCCGCCCTCGCGGATCAGTTGCAGGGAACGGTCGACGTGCTGCGTGGCTTCGGGGTGGAAGGTGATGTAGGTCGCGCCGGCCTCGATGAAGTCACCGACAATGCGGTCCACCGGGCTGACCATCAGGTGCGCGTCAATCGGCGCGGTCACCCCGTATTTGCGCAGCGCGGCGCAAACCATCGGGCCGATGGTCAGGTTCGGTACGTAGTGGTTGTCCATGACATCGAAGTGCACGAAGTCGGCGCCGGCGGCCAGGACGTTGTCCACTTCTTCACCCAGGCGGGCGAAGTCGGCGGAGAGAATCGACGGAGCAATGACGAAGGGCTGCATGACGCACCTTTTTTGAGCAGAATCACGATGGCGCGCATTGTATACCTCATGCTTTGACGCGCGCGACGTGGCCGCGATGATCAGTACGCCGCTCGGTAGATCTTCTCGATATCGACGGCGCTCAGTTTACGTGGATTGTTGCGCATCAGGCGCTCGATCCCCGCCGCTTCCACAGCCATGGCCGGGATCGCATCCTCCGGCACACCGAAACTGCGCAGCCCTGGCGGAATCTCTACCGCCGCGCACAATGCGGTCATTGCCTCCACGGCTTTGTCCGCTGCTTCGTTGGCGCTCAGATGGACAGTCCTCACCCCCATGGCTTCGGCAATATCCTGCATGCGCTCGACGCAGGCCATCTTGTTCCACGTCATGACATACGGCAGCAGCAAGGCGTTGCTGACGCCATGAGCGATGTTGAAACGCCCGCCCAGCGGATACGCCAGCGCATGCACCGCGCCGACCCCGGCATTACCGAAGGCCATGCCGGCCATCAGGCTGGCGGTGGCCATGTCTTCGCGGGCTTGCAGGTTGGACGGGTTGGCATAGGCCTTGGGCAGCGCTTTGGCGATCAGCTTGATGGCGCCGATGGCCAGGGCATCGGTGATCGGCGAGGCGTTGACCGACAGGTAGGATTCGATGGCATGCACCAGCGCGTCGACACCGCTGGCGGCGGTGACGCTGCGTGGGCAGGTCAGGGTCATTTGCGGACTGACCAGCGCCACGTCCGGCAATAGGTAGTCGCTGACAATCCCTTTCTTCAATTGCGCGACCTTGTCGGAGAGGATCGCCACATTGGTCACCTCCGACCCGGTGCCGGCCGTGGTCGGGATGGCGATCAGCGGCGGGCCTTTGCGCGGCACCTGATCGATGCCGAACAAATCCTCCAGCGCACCGTGGTAACCGGCGTAGGCCGCGACGCTTTTGGCGATGTCGATGGCGCTGCCGCCGCCGAGGCCAATCAGACCGTCATGCCCGCCCTCGCGGTAAACCCGCATGCAGTCTTCGACGATGGCGATTTCCGGGTCTGGCAGCACACGGTCGAAAATTTCGTAGGATCGATCGCCCAACTGCGCCAGCGCCAGCTCGACCGTGCCGGACTTGACCAGCGCCGCGTCGGTGACGATCAGCGGGTTGTCGATATCCAGGCGGGTGAGTTCGGCGGCCAACTGCTCGATGGCACCTGCGCCGGTGATCAGTTTGTGAGCAATCTTGAAAGAGGAAAGACTCATCGTGCGCAGCCTCTTATAAATAGGGGAGCTGGGCACAATAGTAGCTGGGGATTGGGGTTTGTCTGCTATTCAGGTTGTGAATGACCCAACATCCCGAAACACCTTGAACTCCTGTGGGAGCGAGCCTGCTCGCGATAGCGGAGTATCAGTCGACATCAAGATTGAATGTCAGTCCGTCATCGCGAGCAGGCTCGCCCCCACAGGGGATGGTGTGTGGGTTTAGACCTGGGCAGTGCGCAGTTTTTCGCTGCGGCCACGCAGCCACTCGAGGGTCAGCAACAGGATCACCGAGAAGGCGATCAGCAGGGTTGCTGCAGCGGCAATCGTCGGGCTGAGGTTTTCGCGGATCCCGCTGAACATCTGCCGAGGCAACGTCGCTTGTTCGGGACCGGCGAGGAACAGCGTCACCACCACTTCATCGAACGACGTCGCGAAGGCAAACAGCGCACCCGAGATCACACCCGGCGCAATCAGCGGCAACGTCACCCGGCGGAACGCCGTCAGCGGCGAAGCTCCCAGACTGGCAGCGGCGCGCACCAGGTTATGGTTGAACCCCTGCAAGGTCGCCGAAACAGTAATGATCACGAAAGGCACGCCCAGCACCGCGTGCACCACGATCAGCGAGAAGAAGCTGTTGCCCAGGCCCAACGGCGCAAAGAACAGGTAGCTCGCCACACCGATGATCACTACCGGCACCACCATCGGCGAAATCACCAGGGCCATGACCAGCGCCTTGCCCGGGAAATCACCCCGAGTCAGGCCAATCGCCGCCAGCGTCCCAAAGATCATCGCCAACACCGTCGCCGCCGGAGCGACGATGACGCTGTTCCTCAATGCCCGCATCCATTCCGCCGAGGCGAAGAAGTCCTGATACCAGTGCAGCGAGAAGCCTTGCAGCGGATAGACCAGGAAACTGCCCGAGTTGAACGACAGCGGAATGATCACCAGCACCGGCAGAATCAGGAACAACAGAATCAAGCCGCAGAGAATCCGCAAGCTGTAGAACCACACCCGCTCAATGGGCGACATATAAGGACTCAGCATTTCATTCTCCCCTTAGCTCAGGCGCAGGCGACTGGCGCCCACCAGCCAGCTGTAAATCAGATAAAGCACCACGGTCGCCAACAGCAGCAGCCCACCGAGTGCGGTCGCCATGCCCCAGTTGATGCTGGTGTTGGTGTAGAAGGCGACGAAGTAGCTGACCATCTGATCGTTCGGGCTGCCCAGCAACGCCGGGGTGATGTAGTAGCCGATGGCGAGGATGAACACCAACAGGCAACCGGCGCCGACACCGGCATAGGTCTGCGGGAAGTACACCCGCCAGAAACTGGCGAACGGGTGGCAGCCGAGGGAAATCGCGGCGCGCATGTAGGTCGGCGAAATGCCTTTCATCACGCTGTAGATCGGCAGAATCATGAACGGCAGCAGGATGTGCACCATGGAGATGTAAACGCCTGTGCGGTTGAACACCAACTCCAGCGGTTTATCGATGATGCCCAGCGCCATCAGGCCGCTGTTGATCAAGCCACCCGATTGCAGTAACACGATCCAAGCGGCCACCCGGACCAGGATCGAGGTCCAGAAAGGCAACAACACCAGAATCATCAGCAGATTACTTTGGCGTGACGGCAGGTTCGCCAGCAAGTAAGCCAAGGGATATGCCAGCAACAAGCAGATCACGGTGATGATCAGGCCCATCCAGAACGTGCGGGCGAAGATGTCGAGGTAAATCGCCTGGTCAGGCGTGGCCGGTGCGATTTCGCCGAGGTCGTCGATGCGATGATCGACAGCCGCCAGCAAATAGTACGGTGTGATGTTGCTGGTGTTGCGACGCACCGCTTGCCAATAGGCCGGGTCGCCCCAGCGTTCGTCGAGGCCTTCCAGCGCTTCTTTATAAGAGGCCGGTTCAGTGGCGAACGGCAAGGCGCGGGCGGTTTTGGTCAGCAGGCTGCGGTAGCCGGCCAACTCCATGTTCAAGCGCTTGGACAAGTCGCCCAGGGTCTGATTCTTGCGCGCTTCAGCGAGGTCTTCGCTGGCCGCTTTGTACACCGGCTCGGCGGGCAGGCCGCGGCCGTCCCAACTGGCGATGGCCGCCACAGTGCGCGGCATGCCGCCGACCACTTCAGGGTTACCAACGCTTTTGTAGAGCAGCGCCACGATCGGCACCAGGAACACCAGCAACAGAAACAGCACCAGGGGCGCGATCAAGGCCTGGGCCTTCCAGCGGTTGATCCGCTCGGCGTGCTTGAGCCGCTGCTTCAAGGTGGGGTCAGTGCCCGCGTTCAGGGGAATGGCGGTGGCCATGGCGTACTCCGGAAATCTTTGATCGTTGCAGAGGCAGGCAAGCTTCCTCTGTTCTTGATAACTACATATCACCCCTGTAGGAGCGAGGCTTGCCCGCGAAAACGTCGGCACATTCAACATTAATGCTGACTGACACGCTGCCTTCGCGGGCAAGCCTCGCTCCTACTGGGGACTGATCGTTCCCACGCTCTGCGTCACAGGGACGCGGAGCATCCCGGGCGGCATTCCCACGCAAAGCGTGGGAACGATCATCCGCAGAACCGTCGTCCTGTGTGACTTGCTTATTTGGCAGCCCAGGAATTGAAGCGCTGCTCCAGTTGCTCGCCGTTGTCAGCCCAGAAGCTGACGTCGATCTGCACCTGGTTGGCGATGTTTTCCGGGGTGGTCGGCATGTCTTTCAGGACATCCTTGGCCAACAACGGTACGGCTTGAATGTTGGCCGGGCCGTAAGCGATGTTTTCCGAGTAGGTCTTCTGCTGCTGCGGCGCCACCGAGAACGCGATGAATTTCTTCGCCGCTTCGGCGCGCTTGGCGTCCAGACCTTTCGGGATAGCCCATGCGTCGAAGTCGTAGATACCGCCGTTCCACACGACTTTCAGGTTGCTTTCTTTCTGTACGGCGGCGATCCGGCCGTTGTAGGCCGAGCTCATGACCACGTCACCGGACGCGAGGTATTGCGGCGGTTGTGCGCCGGCTTCCCACCACTGAATGCTTGGCTTGAGCTCATCGAGCTTCTTGAATGCGCGGTCCTGACCGTCTTTGCCGGCCAGCACTTTGTAGACGTCTTTCGGCGCAACGCCGTCGGCCATCAGTGCGAATTCCAGGGTGTACTTGGCCCCTTTACGCAGGCCGCGCTTGCCCGGGAATTTTTTGGTGTCCCAGAAATCCACCCAGCTGGTCGGTGCCGAGGCCAGTTTGTCGGCGTTGTAGGCCAACACGGTCGACCACACGAAGAAACCTACGCCGCAAGGCTGGATCGCGCCCTTGACGTAATCTTCGGATTTGCCGAACAGCGCAGGATCAAGTTGCTCGAACATGTCTTCGTCGCAACCGCGAGACAGTTCTGGCGACTCAACTTCCACCAGGTCCCAGGACACGCTCTTGGTGTCGACCATGGCTTTTACCTTGGCCATCTCACCGTTGTATTCGCCAGCCACGATCTTGCCGTTGCCTGCCGCTTCCCACGGTGCGTAGAAGGCTTTGACCTGCGCCGCCTTGTTCGCCCCGCCAAAGGACACCACGGTCAAATCCGGGCCCGCCGCCATCGCGTGTGCCGCACCGATCATGCCCATGACCAAAGCGGTGAATTTCAGGGATCTCAACATTTATTGTTCTCTCCACGTGCAGGGTTGGTGTTGGTGTAGCCGGGGCGATCAGTTCGCCTCTAGAAGGGGGTCGAGCGCGCGAACGTGTTCGACCTGCCAGCCAAGCGGTACCACGTCGCCGACAGCCAGCGCGGGATCGAGCTCGGCAATCGGTTGTTTCACGAAGAAGTCGGTCTTGCCGCAGACTTCCAGGCGAACCCGGACGTGGTCGCCCAGATAGATGAATTCCGCTACCCGCCCTGAGAAGCGGTTGACGCAGGACTCGCTGGAGCCGTTGAGGCTTACGCGTTCCGGGCGAATCGACAGCGTGACCGGTTCGCCGGTTTTGCCGACGTTGACCGCCAGGGCTTCAACCTTTTCACCGCGGCCGAGCTCGACGATGCAGCGGTCGCCGGTCTGGCTGTGCAAGCGGCCGTTGAGGCGGTTGTTCTCGCCGATGAAATTGGCGACGAAGGTGTTTTTCGGCTCTTCATAGAGGGTGCGCGGCGCGGCGATCTGCTGGATCTCGCCCTGATGGAACACCGCCACGCGGTCGGACATGGTCAGGGCTTCGCCCTGGTCGTGAGTCACGTAGACCACGGTCACGCCGAGGCGCTGGTGCAGGTGTTTGATTTCCATCTGCATGTGTTCACGCAGTTGTTTGTCCAGTGCGCCGAGGGGTTCGTCCATCAGCACCAGTTGCGGTTCGAACACCAATGCGCGGGCCAGGGCCACACGCTGTTGCTGACCGCCGGACAGTTGTGCCGGGTAGCGCTGGGCGAAGGCGTCGAGCTGAACCATGCTCAGCACACGCTTGACCCGGTCACTGACATCGCTCTTGTTCAAGCCGCGCACGGTCAGCGGGAACGCCAGGTTCTCGGCGACGGTCATGTGCGGGAACAACGCGTAGTTCTGGAACACCATGCCGATGTCCCGCTTGTGCGGCGGTACGTTGTTGATGGAGCGTCCGGCCAGCTGGATTTCGCCGGCGGTGGGTGTTTCGAAACCGGCGAGCATCATCAGGCTGGTGGTCTTGCCGGAGCCGGAAGGCCCGAGCAAGGTGAGGAACTCGCCTTTGCGAATCTCCAGGTTGAGGTCTTTGACGATCAGGTTCTCGCCGTCGTAGCTTTTTTGCACTCCACGAAAGCTGACCAGAATGTCACTGGCCCCTGCGTTTGAATCGACCTGGCTCATACCCACACCTTTTTTGTTGATGACTGCTGTGGACTAAGCCTAGTGGACGCTGCCGACCGCGCAAATCGGGGCGCAGGAGAGAATCGCCTCAGCGGGATGGAAGGTTGGGTGTAGGGATTGCCCTACAAGGATGGCGGGGATGGGCAGGTGCAACGGTGATTTGCAGCTACAAGCGGCAAAAATGGGCAAAAGCGGGATTTCAGGATGTCGCAAATGGATATGACGACGAGATTCCTGTAGGAACGAGGCTTGCCCGCGAAGGCGCCCGCGCTGGCGCTAAAAGCTTCGCGGGCAAGCCTCGCGCCTACAGGGGATCGCATTCAGATCTAGAGGAGTTTGTGTTCCATCGCGTACTTCACCAGTTCCGCCAGTGAGGTGATGTTGAGCTTTTGCATCAGCCGCGCCTTATGGGTGCTGATGGTTTTGCTGCTCAGGGCCAGTTGCTGGGCGATATCGTTAACGTTGGCGCCCTGGGCCAGGCGTTCGAACACCGAGAACTCACGCTCCGAGAGCAATGAGTGCAACGGCCGCGAATCGGTCAGGCCGACTTCGAAGACCATGCGGTCCGCCAGGTCCGGGTCAATGTAGCGACCGCCCGCAGCGACCTTGCGGATCGCTGTCAGCAACAGCGCCGGATCGCTGTCCTTGGTCGCATAACCCGCGGCGCCGACCTTTAATGCCCGGGCAGCCATTTGTGCCTCGTCGTGCATCGACAACACCAGGATGGCCGGCGGATTGTTCAACGCACGAATCCTTGGAATCGCTTCCAGGCCATTGACGCCAGGCATGGAGATGTCCAGCAACACCACTTCGCAGGGCACATGCCGCAAGGTTTCGAGCAACTGCTCGCCATTGCTCGCCTCCCCTACCACCAGCAAGTCCTTGGCCAGGCCAATCAACTGCTTGATGCCTTCACGGACGATGGTGTGGTCTTCGGCTACCAGTACACGGATCACAGTCTTCTCCATTCTTTTTATGTAAGAGCCAAGATCATTCTCGGGCAAGCTCGCTCCTAAAGTGGACTACGGGGTATATCAGCTATCTGCGCACCTGCCCGAATCCCTGTGGGAGCGAGCCTGCTCGCGATGACGAAAGCAAAGTCACCACGAAGACTTCAGCCCTCATCCACCGGCACTCGCACACTCAACGTGGTGCCCTCCCCCGGCTCACTCTCCAGCGACAACCGCCCGCCCATGATCAACACCCGCTCACGCATGCCGACCACACCGAAGGACGTTGCCCTGCCCGTGGCGGGGACAAATCCTACGCCATCATCGCTCACCGTCAGACACAACTCGTCACCTTCCAGCGTCAATGTCAGTTCGACAGTATGCGCCTGGGCATGCCGCATGACATTGGTCAGCGCTTCCTGAAGGATTCGGAACAGCCCAATCGCCTTGGCATCACTGAGCACCGGCAGGTTCTCCGGCACCTGCACCAGACATGGAATCTGCGTGCGCGCCTCGAAGCGCCGGGCCTGCCACTCGATCGCCGAGGCGATCCCGGCATCGAGAATCGGTGGTCGCAGCGCGGTCGCCACATCGCGCACCAGCTGGAACAGCTGCGCAATCAGGCGTTTCATGCTGTTCAAGCGCTCGTTCAGACCAGGGTCGAGCTGGGCGTAGGCCAATTCGCACATGGAGGTTTCCAGCTTCAGTACGGTGAGCATCTGACCCAGTTCATCGTGAACTTCCCGGGCGATGCGCGCTTTTTCCTCTTCGCGCACGCTCTCCAGGTGAGCGGACAGCTCACGCAGTTGCTCACGGGAACTGGCCAGTTCCAGCTCGATGCGCTTGCTCTCGCTGATGTCCCAGACAATCCCGTCCCAGACATAGGCGCCATCTTCGAGCCGACGAGTGATGGCCTTGATCTCGGCCCAGCGCTGCTCGCCCGAACGAGTAAGAATCCGCCCCTGCCACGACCAGTCACTGTCGGTGTCCAGCGCATGGTCCTGAGTCTGGTGATAGCTGGCCTTGTCGTCCGGGTGCACCAGGCTGCGCAGGCCTTTGTCACGGTGGGCCAGGGTCGCCGGCGAATAACCCGACAGGCTCTCGCTGCCTTCGCTGATGTAGGCAAAGTCGATCTGCCCTGTCACCGGCGCCCGCTCAAGGCGGAAGACCAATCCCGGAACGTTGGCCGCAATCCCCTGCAACCGCGCTTCGCTTTCCTGCAACGCCGCCAGGGCGCGACGACGTTCGGTGACGTCGTTGAGGTAGACCACCAGGTATTCACCACCACGAAAGCGCATAAAGCTCAACGAAACATCGGTCGGCAGGATGCTGCCATCCGCTCGCACACAGTTGGTTTCGAAACTTTGCGGCCCTTCTTCGCTGGCCCGGGCACGCTTCCACAGGTTCAGCCAGCGATCCATGTGCAGGCCCGGCTCAAAGTCGATCAGCGGCCGATCCATGATGCCGCCGACCGGATACCCGAGCATGGTTTCGGCCGCGCGGTTGGCGTAGCGCACGTGGCTGTCCCAATTGACCCAGAGTATGCCGACGGTGCTCTGATCGATGGAAAATTGCGTGAGGCGCAACGCCTCTTCGCTGGCCTCGCGCAGGGCGATGTCCTCGCGCGCCTCCAATAGTCGCTGTTCCAGACTGTGTTGTTGGCGGCGCTGCCAGAACACGATGGCCATGCTGCTCAACATCAACACCGCCATCAACAGGCTGAGGTTTTGCCAGAAGCCCGGGGTCTCGGTCAGGCGCGGGTATTTGGGTTGCAGCCATTGGTTGTGCAGTTGCTCCAGGTCCTTGGCCGGGATCGCCCGCAGCGCGCTTTCGACGATGCCGGCCAGTTCCGGTTGATCCCGCCGCGTGGCTACTCGCAGCAATTGCGGCAAGCCGATGTCACCCACCACGACCAGCCCGGCAAATTCAGGCTCGACGGACAGCCGCCCCAATTGCGCTTCATCGACCACGGCATAACCGGCCTGCTGACTCAGCAACAATTGCAATGCCTGGCGCTCGGTCGGTACGCCTTGCAGGTTCAGGTGGGGATAGTTGCCGCGCAGATAGTCAGCCGTCGCACTGGGCATGCGCACAGCGACGCGGGTTTGGCTGTCGAGTTTTTCCAGCTCCACGGCGCCGGTGCTTTTCTGGTCACTGACCACCAGTTGCGGCACCCGCATGTAGGGGTCGGAGAATTGCCAGAACCGCAGGCCGGCGGGGGTTTGGGTCAGCCCGGGAGCGATGTCGATTTCACCCTCGCGCGCGGCGGCTTCCAGTTGCGCAAGGTCGGGGAAATTACGCCAGCTCAGCTCGACCTTGAGCGCTTTGGCCAGCCATTTCATCAACTCGACGTTGACCCCCGACAGGCGCTGCAAGCGGCGATCGTATTGCGCGTAAGGCGCCTGCAGCACCAGCCCGACACGCAATTCTCCGTGCACTGCCAGCCACTGTTGTTGCTGGAGCGACAGGGGCGCGACGTGCGTCGGTGGCGCGGAAGCCGCCCAACTCATCAAGGGAAACCACAAACAGCCGATAACCCACAGGCAGCGAAAACGCATCATCGAAGTCTCACACACTGACAAATACTGACCAACCCATTAGGCTGCCGGAATAACTTCTGGCCTGGAATATCCGATGCCCCCTGTCTACCGCCTGGCATTGCCAGCATTGTGCCTGTCGCTGATCCTGCCTTGCGCCTTTTCCGTCGAGGCGGCCGACCCGGCACCTGCCGCTGCGGAAAAACCCGCAGAAGAAAAACCGGTCGAACGCCAGCCACTGCTTGAGCGTAGTCAGGAAGAAACGACAGCACTTGAGCGAAAAATCCCCGCGCAGGAACAGCAACAGCTGCAAGCCGGCGCCGACACCTTCCTTGCGCTGTGGAAACCGGCCAACACCGCCGAGCCCAAAGGCGCGGTGATTATCATCCCAGGCGCAGGTGAAACCGTTGACTGGCCGCAAGCAATCAGCCCGTTGCGTAACAAATTGCCCGACGCGAAGTGGAGCAGCCTGAGTATCACCTTGCCGGACGTGCAAAGCGACGCCATTGCGCCACGCGTCATGGAAATGCCGCCAACGCTCAAGGCGCCGGAAACCGGCAGCAAGGACTCGACTACGGCCGCTCCCATCGAGCAAGCGGCAGGTGGTGAAGCGGAAGTAGCCGACAAGGCCATCGCCGAAACCACCGAGGAACAGTCAAAGGCCGCCGCCGAACGCATCTTTGCTCGAATTGATGCGGCCATTGCGTATGCCGAACAGCAAAGCGCTCGCAGCATCGTGGTGTTGGGCCATGGCACAGGCGCTTATTGGGCCGCGCGTTATCTGAGCGAGAAGCAGCCGTCGCAAGTGGAAAAATTTGTGATGGTCGCGGCACAGACGCCTGCCGCGGCGAAACCCGAACTGGTCGAGCTGACGCCGACACTGAAGCTGCCGACGGCAGATATCTTCTACATGGATAAGCCGCTGGATCGCAACGCAGCACTGGCACGGATGCAGGCCAGCAAGCGCTTGAAGTCTTCAGCGTTCAGCCAGGTATCGCTCAAGGCGTTGCCCGGTAATGCCAGGGCAGAGCAAGAGCAACTGGTGCGCCGGGTGCGCGGGTGGTTGAATCCGCAGAAGGCGGCGGACTGAAAGACCGCGTCGCCCCCATCGCGAGCAAGCCTAGCTCTTACAGGTTCTGTGTTGTATGACGCGAAACCTGTAGGAGCGAGGCTTGCCCGCGAAGACGGTATCCCTGGCGACACGAATCTTTCCAGCTACCGAAAATCCCGCCGCTCACGAATCAACGTATAAGCCGTATGCAGTTCGCGAGTCTTGTCCGTCGCCTCACGCACCTGCAACGCCGTTGCACCGCTGCCGGCAATCTTGTCCGGGTGATGGCGACTGAGCAGGCGTCGATAGGCACGCTTTATCTGCGCCGGCTCGCTGGTCGCGGACACCCCCAACAGCTGCAAGGCATCCTGATAAGTCAGGGTGCTGCTGACCTGCGGTCGCTTGTGCTGATCGTAGTCGGCCGCCAGCGCCAGTACTTGTTGCGGCGTCCAGCCCAGCCACTTGCCCCACAGGGCCAGCAATTCACGTTCATTGTTCCCCGCACGCCCATCGGCCCAAACCATGCGCCAACAGGCGCGCAATACGCCTTCCGCGGCGTGGGGCTGAGCACTCAAGCGCCGCAGATACCCGCGCAACCGGTCACGGCCCAACTTGCCGCGATTGAACGCGGCAATGGCACGACGCTGCGCCGATTCGGTCATTTCCAGCGCACGCATTTCCTGACGAGCCTGCTGGATGTGACCATCCACCACGCGTCCATCGCTCTTGGCCAACCGCCCCAGCAACACGAACAACAGTTCATCGTTGCGCAGCATCGGACGACCGCCGAGCTTTTCACGCAAATGCCCCCAGCTTTGCAGGTGCAAGCGCCGATCCAGCGCCTGTCCCAGCAAAGCACCGAGCATGGCCCCCGGAATGCTGGCTATGGCAAAGCCCGCTCCGGCTCCAATCAGAGTCCCTGGCCACAGCATCTCAGCGTCTCGCTTCTATCAGGGTTTCAACTTCAGCCAGGCGTTCATGCGTGCCGACATCCACCCAGTGTCCGCTCAGGCGTTCGCCGGTAACCTGTCCATCCGCCATCGCTTTGCGCAGCAACGGCGCCAGTTTGAAGGCGCCGGCCGAGCAACCGTCGAACAGTTGCGGATGCAGCACGGCAATGCCGCTGTAGGTCAGGGTGTCGGCGTCGGGCTGACCGTCGCGCACTTGCCCGTCGACCAGCGTGAAATCGCCGGTCGGGTGATGGGCCGGATTGTCCGCCAGCACCAGGTGCGCCAACCCGGCGATGGGTTGATGCAGCACGCTGAAGTCGTAGTCAGTCCAGATGTCACCATTGACCACCAGGAATGCTTCATCGCCCAGCAGAGGCAATGCGCGGAAGATACCGCCGCCGGTTTCCAGTGGCTCCCCTTCCGGTGAGTACTGAATACGCAGGCCGTATTGCGAGCCGTCACCCAAGTAGCTTTCGATCTGCTGACCGAGCCAGGCGTGGTTGATCACAATCTCGGTAAACCCGGCGTTTACCAGGGCTTTCAAGTGGTACTCGATCAGAGGCACGCCGCCAGCACGAACCAGCGGTTTGGGTGTGGTCAGGGTCAGCGGGCGCATGCGCTCGCCTTTGCCGGCCGCCAGAATCATCGCCTTCATGCAGGGGCTCCAGCACGCAGGCTCAGCAGCAACACATCCAGCTCGGCCAGCTCAGGACGGCGGGCGATCACTGCATTCATATAAGCAAAGAAGCGCTGCACATCGGCCAGGTAGCGTGGCTTGCCGTCGCGATGACAGATGCGTGCGAAAATGCCGATCACTTTCAGGTGACGCTGCACGCCCATCAGGTCGCTGGCGCACAGGAAGTCTTCGAAATCAGGCTGCACGGGAATGCCGAGCGCACCCGCTTGCTGCCAGTAATTTTCCAGCCAGGCGTGCACACGCTCCTCGGGCCAACTGAGGAAAGCGTCCTTGAACAGGCAAGTGACGTCATAGGTCACCGGGCCGTAGACCGCGTCCTGGAAATCCAGCACGCCGGGGTTCGGCTCGCTGAGCATCAGGTTGCGAGGCATATAGTCGCGATGCACCAGCACTTTAGGCTGGGCCAGGGCGCTGTCGATCAGCAGCTCAGTCACGTGCTGCCAGAGCATTTGCTGCGCCGAGTCGAATTCGATGCCCAACTCGCGCTTCACGTACCACTCGGGGAACAGCTCCAGCTCACGACGCAGCAAAGCCACGTCGTAACTCGGCAACGGCGCGACCATCGGCAATTGCTGGAAAGCCAGCAATGCTTGCAGGGCATCCTTGAACAAATCGTCGGCGTTTTCGCTGTCGATCACGTCCAGATAAGTCTTGTTGCCCAAGTCATTGAGCAAAAGAAATCCGCGTTCGAGGTCTTCGGCATAAATTTTCGGCACATTTATTCCGGACTTCGCCAACAAAAAAGCGATATCCACGAAGGGTTTGCAGTTTTCCTGGGGCGGTGGCGCGTCCATCACGACGAAACTTCTGCCTTCGCCTTCCCAGCGGAAATAGCGCCGAAAACTCGCGTCACTACTGGCCGCGGTCAATGTGGCCGGGGGTACGACGCCCCAGCCCTGTTCTGCAAAGAGAATAGCCAACTGCTCATCGAGCCAAACTTTCAGGTGTTGCAAACGTACATCTTGGTCAGGCATTGCAAGGGTCTCCGACGGCGCTAGCCGTCAAGCGGGTCATGCTTTATTATCCAGCATCTTTTTCAGACCATCGAGAGGCGTGCGGCCCACACCGCGGGCAGATGGCACGCAGGAAGCCCGGACTAATAAGATGGCATTGAAATCCCCCGCGTTTCGTAAAAAATTTCCGTTGTTGGTTACCGGCAGTCTGCTGGCCCTGCAACCCCTAGCCACTTCTTTCGTGGTCGCCGCGGAACAGTATGACTGCTCAGTCTCTGCTTCGGGTGCCTGGGACTGTGCGCCAAAAGCGCCAGCGGCGGCATTGCCTCCGCGTCCCGTCCATGACGGCAGCGCAGTTTCCGCCACCGGCGAACCTGCGTCCGAAAGTGGCACCAGTGAAGACACTGGCGCCAAGCCTGTGCTGGTTACCGAGTCCAAAGGCCGCGGCCTGAAGTCGCGTAGTGCAGACTACAGTCACCTCGACTGGGTTCCGCGCGAGAACCTCACGGCAGCGCAACTGGCCGAGACCGGTCCTTACTGCTCTGGTTCCTATATCGAACCGATTCGTCCTGGCATGAATGACAAGACGGATAAAAGTGACGCTCCAACCTTTATCGGCGCGAAAGCCTCCCGCTATAAGCAGGAAGAGCAAGTCGCGACCCTGGCCGGTGACGTCGTCATGCGTCAGGGCAGCATGCAGGTTGAAGCCGACGAAGCGAATCTTTACCAGGCCGAGAGCCGTGGCGAACTGAGCGGCAACGTGCGCATTCGCGACAACGGCGCACTGATCGTGGGCGACCACGCCGACGTGCAGCTCGATACCGGTGAAGCCAAGGTCGATAACGCCGAATACGTTATGCACAAATCCCGTATCCGCGGTAACGCGCTGTACGCCAAACGTGCTGAAAACGCGATCATCCGCCTCAAGGATGGTACGTACACCACGTGCGAACCGAACAGCAACGCCTGGCAGCTCAAGGGCAACAACATCACCTTGAACCCGGCGACCGGCTTCGGTACCGCGACCAACGTGACACTGCGGGTCAAGGACATTCCTGTCCTGTACACGCCGTACATCTATTTCCCGATCGATGACCGTCGCCAGTCCGGCTTCCTGCCGCCGACTATCGGCACGGGCAGCGATACCGGCTTCATGCTGGTCACACCGTATTACTTCAACCTGGCACCGAACTACGATGCCACGTTGTACCCGCGCTACATGAGCAAGCACGGCTTGTTGATGGAAGGCGAGTTCCGTTACCTCACCAAGTCGAGTGAAGGTCAGTTTGGCGCCGCGTACCTCAACGACGAAGACACCGATCGCAGCAAGCAGACCGACTACCAGAAAAACCGCTACATGTATAACTGGCAGCACAAGGGTGGTTTGGATTCGCGTGTTTTCACGAAGGTTGATTACACCAAGATCAGCGATCCGTATTACTTCCAGGATCTGCAGACTGATCAGATTGGTGTGAAGAGCGCCGATTACGTAAACCAGCAGGGTTCCGTCACTTACCGTGGCGACAGTTACACCGCCATGATCAATGCCCAGGCGTTCCAGCTCGCCACCGTTTCCAACATCACGCCATATGATCGTCTGCCGCAGATCACCTTCAATGGGGCGTTGCCGTATCATCCCGGTGGACTGGATCTTGATTACACCACTGAAATCGTGCGGTTCGACCGGGACCTGAAAGATGGCAACTTTGTAGATGAAGATGGGGGTCCACTCAATGCCGACGGGACTATCGGCACTCCTCGGCTCGACACCAACGTCTTCGGCCTGGCACGAGCCAACGGTACTCGCCTGAATGTCGCGCCTGTTGTCAGCTATCCGATGAATACAACCTATGGCTTCCTGAAGCCATCGCTCAAGTATCAATACACCCAGTACGACCTCGAACTCGACGGCAAGGGTAAAACTGACATTGCCAATCAGGGACCTGAAGGTGATCGCCTCAATGGTACCTTCGGTAGCAACCAGAGTCGCGGCGTGCCGATCGTCAGCATCGACAGCGGTCTGTACTTCGACCGCAATACAACTTGGTTTGGCAAAAACTATCGCCAGACCCTGGAACCTCGCCTGTTCTACCTTTACGTTCCAGAGAAAGACCAGACCGACATTCCGGTATTTGATACAGGCGAATATACCTTTAACTACTCGTCATTGTTCCGCGACAACCGATTCTCCGGGTCTGACCGTGTCGGCGACGAGAACAAGCTGTCTCTGGGCATAACCAACCGCTGGATCGAAGACAACGGCTTTGAGCGCCAAACCATCAGCGTAGGTCAAGCCTTGTACTTCAAGGATCGTGAAGTCCAGTTGCCGGGTATTGATGCGAAAACCCGTGACGATGCGCACGCGAATGTGTCGCCATATGCACTGGAATATGCTTACCGCTTCGACCGCGACTGGCGAGCCACAGCCGACTACAACTGGGACCCGGACAGCCGCAGCCCTCGCTCGGGCAGCGCGATGTTCCACTACCAGCCTGAGGACAACCCGAACAAGGTCATCAACGCCGGTTATCGCTATCGCAATGACCAGGTCCGTTACGACCAGAACAGCGGTAAATGGTCGGTGGGCGGTGGTGATTACGGCACCCCAGGCCAACCTGGCTACGTGAAGGACTACTACAAAATCCAACAGCACGACTTCTCGGTGATCTGGCCAATCGTGCCGCAATGGAACGCCATCAGCCGCTGGCAGTATGACTACAACCGCAACCGTACCCTGGAAGCCTTCGGTGGTTTCGAGTACGACAACTGCTGCTGGAAACTGCGCCTGATCAATCGTTACTGGGTTTCCTATGACGAGTTCAGTCAAGACGCCCCACAAAACGAAAAAGGCGACCACGGCGTCTTCCTACAAATCGTTCTGAAAGGTCTCGGCGGCCTCACCGGCGCCAAAGTAGAGAGCTTCCTCGACAAAGGCATCCAAGGTTATCGTGAACGTGAAGACCAAGCTTTCTGATTGTCTGCGCCCGCTAGTGCTGGGCGCGCTGTTCCTGGGTACTGCGGCCAACGCCGCGGTACAGTCCATCGATAAAGTGGTGGCCATTGTCGACAACGACGTGGTCATGCAGAGCCAACTGGACCAGCGTGTTCACGAAGTTCAGCAAACCATCGCCAAACGCGGTTCTGCGGTTCCGCCGGCCGGCGTGCTGGATCAGCAGGTGCTTGAGCGTCTGATCGTCGAAAACCTGCAATTGCAGATCGGCGAGCGTTCCGGCATCCGCATTACCGATGAAGAACTGAACCAGGCTGTCGGCACCATTGCCCAGCGCAATAACATGTCAATTGATCAGTTCCGTGCTGCCCTGACTCGCGACGGCCTCTCTTATGAGGACGCACGGGACCAGATTCGTCGCGAAATGATCATCAGCCGTGTGCGCCAGCGTCGTGTGGCCGAGCGCATTCAGGTGTCTGAACAGGAAGTGAAGAACTTCCTCGCTTCCGACCTTGGCAAAATGCAGCTGTCCGAAGAATTTCGCCTAGCCAACATCCTGATTCCTACGCCGGAAAGCGCCAATTCCGATGCGATTCAGAATGCAGCCAAGCAAGCGGACGCGGTTTACCAGCAACTCAAGCAAGGCGCTGACTTCGGTCAGTTGGCAATCGCCAAATCCGCCAGCGAAACCGCACTGGAAGGCGGTGATATGGGCTGGCGTAAAGCCGCTCAATTGCCACCTCCGTTCGATCGCATGCTGAGCACCATGACCGTCGGCGATATTACCCAGCCAATGCGCACGCCGGGCGGCTTCATCATCCTGAAGATCCTCGACAAGCGTGGCGGTGAGACCCAGACCCGTGACGAAGTGCACGTGCGTCACATCCTGGTCAAACCTAGCCCGATTCGTGACGAAGCAAAAACCAAAGCCCTGGCTGAATCGCTCTATACCCGAATCGAAGCGGGCGAAGATTTCGGCGAACTGGCGAAAAGCTTCTCGGAAGACCCGGGTTCCGCCCTCAACGGTGGCGACCTGAACTGGATCGACCCGAACGCATTGGTGCCCGAGTTCCGCGAAGTGATGGCCAAGACCCCGCAAGGTCAACTGTCCAAGCCGTTCCAGACTCAATACGGCTGGCACGTTCTGGAAGTCCTTGGCCGCCGCGCCACCGACAGCACGACCCAGGCCCGTGAGCAGCAGGCGATGACCGTACTGCGTAACCGCAAATACGACGAAGAGCTGCAAACCTGGCTGCGTCAGATCCGTGACGAAGCGTATGTAGAGATCAAACTCCCTGGTGCAGACCAGGCAGCGCAGTGAAACCCAAGCGTTTCGCGCTGACACCCGGCGAACCGGCCGGCATAGGTCCTGACCTGTGCCTGCTGCTCGCCTCGCAAGCCCAGCCACATCCCCTGATTGCCATAACCAGCCGCGACCTGCTCCTTGAGCGGGCCGCGCAGCTGGGTGTGGTCGTCGATTTGCTGCCGGTAACACCGGACAGTTGGCCGGATGCCCCGGCACCCGCCAACAGCCTGTATGTCTGGGATACCCCGCTCAATGCACCGGTCATCGCCGGGCAACTGGACAAGGCCAATGCGGCTTTCGTTCTGGAAACCCTGACCCGTGCGGGCCAAGGCTGCCTCGACGGGCATTTCGCCGGCATGATCACCGCCCCCGTGCACAAGGGCGTGATCAATGAATCGGGCATTGCCTTCTCCGGGCACACCGAATTTCTCGCTGACCTGACCCATACCGCACAAGTGGTGATGATGCTTGCCACCCGCGGCTTGCGCGTGGCGCTGGTCACCACTCACCTGCCCCTTCGGGAGATTGCCGATGCAATCACCCCGGAGCGTCTGGAACGGGTCACACGCATTCTGTACTCCGACCTGCAACAAAAGTTCGGCATCGCCCGGCCACGCATCCTGGTCTGCGGGCTAAACCCGCACGCCGGTGAAGGCGGACATCTGGGCCATGAAGAAATCGACATTATCGAACCTACATTAGAGCGCCTGCGCGGCGAGGGCATGGACCTTCGCGGCCCCCTGCCCGCCGACACTCTGTTTACCCCCAAATATCTGGAGCACTGCGACGCGGTGCTGGCGATGTACCACGACCAGGGCCTGCCTGTGCTGAAATACAAAGGCTTCGGCGCGGCAGTCAACGTGACCCTGGGCTTGCCGATCATCCGCACATCGGTCGACCACGGCACTGCCCTGGATCTGGCCGGCAGCGGCAACATCGACACCGGCAGCCTGCAAGTCGCCCTGGAAACCGCCTACCAGATGGCCGAGACCCGTTTATGACCGAACATTACCAACACCGGGCGCGCAAGCGTTTTGGCCAGAACTTCCTGCACGATGCCGGCGTTATCGACCGCATCCTGCGCTCCATCCACGCCAAGCCTGAAGACCGCCTGCTGGAAATCGGCCCGGGCCAGGGTGCACTGACCCAGGGCCTGCTGGGCAGCGGCGCGCAACTGGACGTGGTGGAGCTGGACAAAGACCTGATCCCGATCCTCAATCAGCAGTTCGCCGGCAAGAGCAACTTCAACCTGCATCAGGGCGACGCGTTGAAGTTCGATTTCAACAGCCTGAACGCAGCGCCGGGCAGCCTTCGGGTCGTCGGCAACCTGCCGTACAACATCTCTACGCCGCTGATTTTTCACTTGCTGCACAACGCCAGCCTGATTCGCGACATGCACTTCATGCTGCAAAAGGAAGTGGTCCAGCGTATGGCGGCGGGCCCTGGTGGCGGTGACTGGGGCCGTCTGTCGATCATGGTTCAGTATCACTGCCGGGTTGAGCATCTGTTCAACGTTGGCCCCGGTGCGTTCAATCCGCCACCGAAAGTCGATTCGGCCATCGTGCGCCTGGTGCCTCATGCGGTGCTGCCGCACCCGGCCAAGGATCACAAGCTGCTGGAGCGTGTTGTGCGCGAAGCCTTCAACCAGCGCCGCAAAACCCTGCGCAATACCCTCAAGTTGCTGCTGAGCAACGACGAAATCACGGCAGCCGGTGTCGACGGCAGCCTTCGTCCAGAGCAGCTCGACCTTGCCGCCTTCGTGCGCCTTGCCGACAAGCTCAGCGAACAAGTCCTGGCTACTCCCGCCGTCGACTGACAGCCGACGAGCGTTATCGGGTAGGACACCAGCGCCCATGTCTGGTTTACTACCCGATACTTGGCCTAGACTGAGCTCCATCAGCTACGCCCCGCGTCCCGCTTCGCTTTTAAGGCCTCTTGCATGTCCGATCCTCGTTATCAGGTCGACGTCAGCGTCGTCACCCGCTATCTGGCAGAACAATCGCAACCCGAGCACAACCGCTTCGCCTTTGCCTACACCATTACCGTGCACAACAATGGCGAGCTACCGGCCAAACTGCTGTCTCGGCACTGGGTCATCACCGATGGCGACGGACATGTCGAAGAGGTTCGCGGTGCGGGCGTTGTCGGCCAACAACCGTTGATCGAACCAGGCAAGAGCCATACCTACAGCAGCGGCACCGTCATGACCTCCAAGGTTGGTACGATGCAGGGTACTTATGAAATGATCGCCGACGACGGCAAACACTTTGACGCCGTTATCGCGCCATTCCGCCTGGCGGTGCCCGGAGCCCTGCACTGATGGCGACGTATGCCGTCGGAGACCTTCAAGGCTGCCTTGAAGCCCTGCAATGCCTGCTCAAAAAAGTCGCTTTCGACCCTGCAAAGGATCGCCTGTGGCTGGTGGGCGATCTGGTCAACCGTGGCCCGCAGTCGCTGGAAACCTTGCGTTTTCTCTACAGCATCCGCGAATCGCTGGTGTGCGTGCTAGGCAACCATGACCTGCACCTGCTGGCCGCCGGTAAGAACATAGAACGCCTGAAGAAAACCGATACCCTACGCGAAATTATCGAAGCCCCCGATTGCGCCGAGCTGCTGGAATGGCTACGCCAGCAAAAACTCATGCATTACGACGAACAACGTAACGTTGCGCTGGTGCATGCCGGTATTCCCCCGCAATGGTCGCTGCGCAAAGCACTGAAGTACGCCGCCGAGGTCGAGACGGCGCTGCGCGACGACAATCTGCTGCCGCCCTACCTCGACGGCATGTACGGCAACGATCCGGCGAAATGGGACAGCGACCTCAGAGGCGTCACGCGCCTTCGGGTGATCACCAACTATTTCACCCGCATGCGTTTCTGCACGGCCGAAGGCAAGCTGGACCTCAAGAGCAAGGAAGGCCTGGGCACTGCGCCACCCGGCTACAAACCCTGGTTCCAGCACAAGGAACGCAAGACCAAAGGCGTGAAAATTATTTTCGGGCACTGGGCCGCGCTTGAAGGCCAGTGCAACGAACCGGGCATCTCTGCGCTCGACACGGGTTGCGTCTGGGGCGGTGCCCTGACGATGATGAACGTCGACAGCGGCGAACGCCTGTCCTGCAAATGCGACGAGCATGGCCATGCTGCCGCACCGCCAATCGCCCCACGAACTAGCGAACAAACGCCAGCCAGCGCCCAGCGCTAGACTGCGCTTTCAGCCGAGCCACAGGAGCCCGCCATGAGCGAATTCAAACGTATCCCCCCAGAACAGGCACAGGCCCTGCGCGCACAAGGCGCCGTGGTGGTCGATGTCCGTGACCCCGCGACCTATGCCGCCCTGCACATCAGCGGCTCGAAGCATCTGGACAATCATTCCCTGCATGCCTTCATTCAGGCGGCCGATCTGGACGCACCGACCGTGGTGGTCTGCTATCACGGCAATTCCAGCCAGGGCGCCGCCGCATACCTGATCAGCCAGGGCTTTTCCGACGTGTACAGCATGGATGGCGGTTTTGAGCTGTGGCGTACGACTTATCCTGCGGAAACGGCGCAAGGCACTTCCGAATAATTTTTTTGTAACGTGCAAGCCCCGTCCCCTGTGGGCTCGCGCGGTGGCAGACGAACGGTCTGCCACAACTAATTACGTATCTCGCCTTTACCTCCTGAATAAGCAACTATCCTTAAGCGCAGGCCATCCAAAACAGGGGAGAGCCGGTACACCGGCGCGCGGGTCATCGGGAGTAGCTTTCGAGGTCGTCAGCTTCGAAAGAGTTCTGGGGGGTAAACAGCGACTGCATATCCGGTTGCTGCCAGCATCGACTGAATGATCCGGCGTCGGCTCCACGTATCGAGCGAGGTGACGTCATGAGTATCTTTAGCCACTTCCAACAACGCTTCGAGTCCACACGCCAGGAAGAACTCTCGCTGCAAGAGTATCTTGAGCTGTGCAAACAGGACCGCAGCGCCTACGCCTCCGCCGCCAAGCGTCTATTGCTGGCCATCGGAGAACCGGAGCTGCTCGACACCTCGACCAACTCGAGACTGTCGCGAATCTTTTCCAACAAGGTGATCCGCCGCTATCCGGCCTTTGAAGACTTCCACGGGATGGAAGAATGCATAGACCAGATCGTGTCGTATTTCCGCCATGCCGCTCAGGGCCTGGAAGAGAAGAAACAAATCCTCTATCTGCTCGGCCCCGTCGGTGGCGGTAAATCGTCCCTGGCCGAGAAGCTCAAACAACTGATCGAGAAAGTGCCCTTCTACGCCATCAAGGGCTCGCCGGTATTCGAGTCGCCGCTGGGTCTGTTCAACGCCACTGAAGATGGTGCGATCCTCGAAGAAGACTTCGGCATTCCGCGGCGCTACCTCAATACCATCATGTCTCCATGGGCCACCAAGCGCCTGGCCGAATTCGGCGGCGACATCAGCCAGTTCCGCGTGGTGAAACTCTATCCGTCGATCCTCAACCAGATCGCGGTGGCCAAAACCGAACCGGGCGATGAAAACAACCAGGACATCTCGGCGCTGGTGGGCAAGGTCGACATCCGCAAACTGGAGGAATACCCACAGAACGACGCTGATGCCTACAGCTATTCAGGCGCGCTATGCCGGGCCAACCAGGGCCTGATGGAATTCGTCGAAATGTTCAAGGCGCCAATCAAGGTGCTGCACCCATTGCTGACCGCCACCCAGGAAGGCAACTACAACAGTACCGAAGGCCTCGGGGCGATTCCGTTCACCGGGATCCTGCTGGCTCACTCCAACGAATCGGAATGGCACACCTTCCGCAACAACAAGAACAACGAAGCCTTCATCGACCGGATCTATATCGTCAAAGTGCCGTACTGCCTGCGGGTCAGCGACGAGGTGAAGATCTACGACAAGCTTCTGTTCAACAGCTCTCTGGCCAAGGCCCATTGCGCACCCGACACCCTGAAAATGCTCGCCCAGTTCACCGTGCTCTCACGCCTCAAGGAGCCGGAAAACTCCAACATCTATTCCAAGATGCGTGTGTATGACGGCGAGAACCTCAAAGACACGGATCCGAAAGCCAAGTCGATCCAGGAATACCGCGACAACGCCGGTGTCGACGAAGGCATGAACGGTCTGTCGACCCGGTTTGCTTTCAAGATCCTGTCCAAGGTCTTCAACTTTGATCCGCACGAAATCGCCGCCAACCCGGTGCATTTGCTCTATGTGCTGGAACAACAGATCGAACAGGAACAATTCCAGGCCGAGACCCGTGAACGCTATCTGCGCTTCCTCAAGGAATACCTGGCACCGCGTTATATCGAATTCATCGGCAAGGAGATCCAGACTGCCTATCTCGAGTCTTACAGCGAGTATGGCCAGAACATCTTCGATCGCTACGTGCTGTACGCAGACTTCTGGATCCAGGACCAGGAATACCGAGATCCGGAAACCGGCGAAATCCTCAACCGCGTCGCGCTGAACGAAGAGCTTGAGAAAATAGAAAAACCGGCCGGCATCAGCAATCCGAAGGATTTCCGCAACGAAATCGTCAACTTCGTCTTGCGCGCCCGGGCCAACAACAATGGCAAGAACCCGACCTGGCTCAGCTACGAAAAACTGCGGGTGGTCATCGAGAAGAAAATGTTCTCCAACACCGAGGACCTCCTGCCTGTCATCAGCTTCAATGCCAAGGCCAGCAAAGAGGACCAGCAGAAGCACAACGACTTCGTCACACGGATGGTCGAGCGGGGCTACACCGACAAACAGGTACGACTGCTGTCCGAGTGGTACCTGCGGGTCCGGAAATCGCAATGACGCAGCGGCAAGCCATAAGCTACAAGCGGCAAGAAAAAGCGCGTAAGCCCTGATATCCGGGCAGCTTCTACTTGCAGCTTGTAGCTCACAACTTGAAGCCGCCCGGAGGGGCCTATGAGCTATGTGATCGACCGACGTCTCAATGGCAAGAACAAGAGCACGGTGAACCGTCAGCGGTTTCTGCGGCGTTATCGTGATCACATCAAAAAGGCCGTCGAAGAGGCGGTCAGTCGGCGTTCCATTACCGATATGGAACACGGCGAACAGATCAGCATCCCCGGCCGCGACATCGACGAGCCGGTGCTTCACCATGGACGTGGTGGCAAGCAGACCGTCGTGCACCCCGGCAACAAGGAATTCACCAGCGGCGAACACATTGCCCGTCCGCCAGGCGGTGGTGGCGGCAGAGGCCCAGGCAAGGCTGGTAACTCGGGCGAAGGGATGGACGAGTTCGTCTTCCAGATCACCCAGGAGGAATTCCTCGAATTCATGTTCGAGGACCTCGAACTGCCGAACCTGGTCAAGCGCAACCTGACCGGCACCGACACCTTCAAGACCGTGCGCGCGGGTATCAGCAACGAAGGTAACCCGTCGCGAATCAACATCATCCGTACCCTGCGCTCGGCCCATGCCCGGCGAATCGCCCTGTCTGGCAGCAGCCGGGCAAAGTTACGGGAAGCCAAAGAAGAACTGCTGCGACTCAAGCGGGATGAACCGGATAACTTCGGCGATATTCAGGAGATCGAAGCAGAAATCGAAAAACTCAGTGCGCGCATCCATCGCGTTCCCTTTCTCGATACCTTCGACCTCAAGTACAACTTGCTCATCAAGCAGCCGAACCCCAGCTCCAAGGCGGTGATGTTCTGCCTGATGGACGTGTCCGGCTCAATGACCCAGGCGACCAAAGACATCGCCAAGCGCTTTTTCATCCTGCTGTACCTGTTTCTCAAGCGTAACTACGACAAGATCGACGTCGTCTTCATTCGCCACCACACCAGCGCCCGCGAAGTGGATGAGGAAGAGTTCTTCTACTCCCGGGAAACCGGCGGCACCATCGTCTCCAGCGCCTTGAAACTGATGCAGGAAATCATGGCCGAGCGTTATCCGAGCAATGAGTGGAACATCTACGCGGCCCAAGCCTCCGACGGTGACAACTGGAACGACGATTCGCCGATCTGCCGCGACATTCTGATCAACCAGATCATGCCGTTCGTGCAGTACTACACTTACGTTGAGATTACCCCGCGCGAACACCAGGCTTTGTGGTTCGAATACGAACGCATCGCTGAAGCCTTCTCTGACACTTTTGCCCAGCAGCAACTGGTCTCGGCCGGGGATATCTACCCGGTCTTCCGTGAACTCTTCCAGCGCAGGTTAGTGACATGACCGCCAAAGAGCAGAAGCGCCAACCCATTTCCACCGGCTCAGAATGGACATTCGAGCTGATCCAGGCCTATGACAAAGAAATCAGTCGCCTGGCGGCTCGTTATGCCCTGGATACGTACCCTAACCAGATCGAAGTGATCACCGCCGAGCAGATGATGGACGCCTACGCCTCCGTCGGCATGCCACTGGGTTATCACCATTGGTCCTATGGCAAACACTTCCTCAGCACCGAGAAGTCTTACAGCCGTGGGCAGATGGGGCTGGCCTACGAGATTGTGATTAACTCAGACCCATGCATCGCCTATCTGATGGAAGAAAACACCATCTGTATGCAGGCTCTGGTGGTCGCTCATGCCTGCTATGGCCACAACAGCTTCTTCAAGGGCAATTACCTGTTCCGCACCTGGACCGACGCCAGCTCGATCATCGATTACCTGGTTTTCGCCAAGCAGTACATCATGCAATGCGAAGAACGCCACGGCATCGATGCAGTGGAGGACCTGCTGGATTCCTGCCATGCGCTGATGAACTACGGGGTCGACCGCTACAAACGCCCGTATCCGATCTCGGCTGAAGAAGAACGCCGCCGGCAGAAGGATCGGGAAGAGCACTTGCAGAAACAGATCAACGATTTGTGGCGGACCATTCCAAAAGGGGCCGACAAGTACAGCGACAAGGACAACGCACGCTTCCCCGCCGAACCTCAGGAAAACATCCTGTACTTCATCGAAAAACACGCGCCGCTGCTGGAGCCCTGGCAGCGGGAAATCGTGCGCATCGTGCGCAAGATCGCCCAATATTTCTACCCGCAACGCCAGACCCAGGTCATGAACGAAGGCTGGGCCACGTTCTGGCACTACACGCTGATGAACGACCTGTATGACGAAGGCCTCGTTACCGACGGCTTCATGATGGAGTTTCTGACGTCCCACACCAGCGTGGTCTACCAACCCGGCTTCGACAGCCCCTACTACAACGGTATCAACCCCTACACCTTGGGTTTTGCCATGTACCGGGACATCCGCCGCATGTGTGAACACCCTACCGAGGAGGATTACCGCTGGTTCCCTGAGATAGCCGGTACCGACTGGCTGTCGAGCATCAAGTTCGCCATGAGCAGCTTCAAGGACGAAAGCTTCATCCTGCAGTACCTGTCACCGCAGGTGATCCGCGACCTGAAGTTGTTCAGCATTCTCGATGACGACCAAAAGGACGACCTGCTGGTCCCGGCCATTCACGATGAAGGTGGCTACCGCACCATTCGCGAAACACTGGCCGCGCAGTACAACCTGGGTAATCGAGAGCCCAATATTCAGATCTACAGCATCGACCGGCGTGGCGACCGCTCCCTGACCTTGCGTCACCAGCAGCACGACCGCAAACCGCTGGGCGAGTCCACCGAGGAAGTGCTCAAGCACCTGCACCGGCTGTGGGGCTTCGACATTCATCTGGAAACGCTGCAAGGCGACCAGGTCATGAAAGTTCACCATGTCCCGCCCAGAAGCGAGCACAGCGAGGGGGATTACGGCCGGCTGGACCTGGCCGTCATTCATCTTTGATCCTGTTTCTGCCTCCGGAAGTTCGACGCAAAGGTTATTCTGTCGAGCTAACGGAGGTTTTTTATGCGGATTTATAAAGTCGGCGGCGCGGTACGCGATCGCCTGCTGGGCGAACCTGTCACCGATATCGACTGGGTCGTGGTCGGTGCCACCACTGAAGAAATGCTCGCCCAGGGTTATCGCCCCGTGGGTGCTGACTTTCCGGTATTTCTTCACCCCAAGAGCGGTGAGGAATACGCCCTCGCCCGTACCGAACGCAAAAGCGGACGTGGTTACGGCGGTTTCACCTTTCATGCCAGCCCCGAAGTCACCCTCGAAGAAGACCTGATCCGTCGCGACCTGACAATCAACGCCATGGCCGAAGATGATCAGCAGAATCTGACCGACCCTTACCACGGCCAGCGCGATCTCGAAGCCCGAGTGCTTCGTCACGTTTCCCCCGCGTTCGCCGAAGATCCGCTCCGTGTCCTGCGCGTTGCCCGCTTCGCAGCCCGATACGCAGGACTGGGTTTCACCGTTGCGCCTGAAACTTTGGAGCTGATGCGCCAACTCAGCGAATCAGGTGAATTGAAGGCGTTGACGGCGGAACGCAGCTGGAAAGAGATTTCCCGTGCACTGATGGAAGATCAGCCACGGGTGTTCATTGAGGTGCTGCGTGAATGTGGCGCGCTCAAAGTGTTAATGCCGGAAGTTGATGCTCTGTTCGGCGTGCCGCAACCGGCAGCCCATCACCCTGAGATCGACACGGGGGTGCACACCCTGAGCGTCCTTGAGCAAGCGGCGCAGCACAAACAGCCGCTGACCGTGCGCTGGGCATGCCTGCTGCATGATCTGGGCAAAGGGCTCACGCCCAAGGAAGAATGGCCACGCCACATTGCCCATGAGCACACGGGCCTGAAGCTGATCAAAGCCGTGAATGAACGGTTCAAGGCACCGAAGGATTGTCAGGAATTGGCATTGCTGGTGGGTCAGTACCACACACACGGCCACCGCGCCCTGGAGCTGAAACCCTCTACGTTACTGGACCTGCTGCAGAGTTTTGACGTTTACCGTCGGCCGCAGCGGTTTGAAGAGTTCATTGCGGCGTGCGAGATGGACGCCCGCGGCCGCAAAGGGCTGGAGCAGAGAAGTTACCCACAGGCGGATTATTTACGCGGAGCGGCGACTGCGGCGCGGAACGTGGCGGTACAGCCGTTGCTGGAGAAGGGATTCAAGGGGCCGGAGCTGGGTGAGGCGATCAAGCGTGAGCGACTAAAAGCGCTGAAGGCCTACAAAGAGGCGGCGTCTGCCTGAAACGCTTCGCGGGCAAGCCTCGCGCCTGCAAGATCCAAGTCGTTTGCGATGGGGAGAACGACGCAAAACCTGCAGGAGCGAGGCCTGTGCGCGAAGGCGTCATCCGCCTCACAACAAATTCGAAGGTGTCAGCTGTTCACCGCGCCACTCAAACGCCACCGGCGCCAACACCTGATCAATCTGCGCCTCACGCCACAACGTCGCAAAGCTTTTGCCTACCCCCGGATGCACTCTGTCCGGCGCAATCAGGGACAACGGCCACAGCACAAAGGCATTTTTCAGAATCTCTGCCCGCGGCAGGATCAATCCATCGAAATTGCCCACCAGATCGCCAAACAGCAGCACGTCGATATCCAGCGGCAAACCCTTACGGTCGGGCGCATACCGGCCATTGTCCGCCTCGATGAATTTCAATCGACGGTCCAGCTCCATCAGCGGCAAATCGGTGTAAGCCGACACCACGAAATTGAAGAACGGACCGCTCTTGATCCCCACTGGCTGGCTTTCGAACACCGCCGAGCAACGGATATCCACCAGGAAGCCTGCCAGGGCTTCCAGGCCCGCCTGCAAATGGGTTTCGCGCTCGATATTGCTACCGAGCCCGAGATACACCTGAGTCAGCGACATCCGCGCTCGATCTCCACGCCCACACCACCGGTGGCCGCCGGGACGGCGCCAGGCTTGGTCAGTTTGAGGCGCATCCAGGTGATCTTGAATTCGCTCATCAATACTTCAACCAGACGCTCGGCAAAGGTCTCGACCAGTTGGAACTGTGCCTGCTCGGCAAAGGCCTGGATGCGCGACGAAACGCTCGCGTAATCGAGCGCCAGGGTCAGGTCATCGCCTGCCGCTGCCGGGCGATTGTCCCAGGCGAAGCTCAGATCAAGTCGCAGGCACTGTCGGATGCCTCGTTCCCAGTCGTAGGCACCAATCACGGTGTCGACTTCCAGGCCCTCGATAAACACTCTGTCCAAGCACTTTTCTCCGCTGCACGACAAGGGCGCAATGCGCCGTTAGAATCAGGGCGTCCTCGCCCGGAATAGTTAGCATGTTTTGGTTACTGGCGACCCTCGCCTACCTGCTCGGCTCTCTGTCCTTCGCCATTTTGCTCAGCCGCCTGACCGGTAACCCCGATCCGCGAATGAGTGGCTCGGGCAATGCCGGCGCCACCAACATGTTGCGCCTGGCCGGCAAGAAACTCGCCATCCTGACCCTGATCGGCGACCTCTGCAAAGGCCTGTTGCCGGTGTTGATCGCCGGTGTTGCGGGTCTTTCGCTGCAAGAACAGGCCTGGATCGGCGTCTGTGCCGTCATCGGCCACCTGTTCCCGCTGTACTTTCGCTTTCGCGGTGGCAAGGGTGTCGCCACCGCGGCAGGAATGCTCCTGGGCCTGTATCCGCCAGCTGCATTGCTGGCGGTTTGCGCCTGGTTGCTGACGTTCTACCTGACCCGCACCAGCTCCCTCGCCGCATTGATCGCCACGCCGCTGACCCTACCGCTGCTGGCCTGGCAAGCACCTGCGGCACTGCTACCCATGAGCGCACTCACGGGGCTGATCGTCTGGCGTCATCGCGGCAATCTACGCGACCTGTTTGCCGGGCGCGAACGGCATTTTTAAATACCGGACGTGAGCCCCGCTCATCACAGCGCCGACAGTTGCTCCATCGGCCAGCGCGCCTGCACGCTGATCGCCAGGCTTTCGTGCTGGCCGGCCTGCAAGCGCTGGCAACCGGCAAACGCAATCATCGCGCCGTTGTCGGTGCAGAACTCCGGACGGGCATAAAACACGTCGCCCTTCATGTCGCCGAGCATCTTTTCCAGGGAGGTGCGCAGCGCCTTGTTGGCGCTGACGCCCCCAGCGATCACCAGACGCTTCATGCCCGCTTGTTTCAGGGCGCGCTTGCACTTGATGGTCAAAGTCTCCACCACGGCCTGCTGGAACGCCAGCGAGATGTCGCAACGGGCTTGCTCGCTGTCGTCCCCGGCGCTGACGCTCTGCTGCCAAGTGTTCAGGGCGAAGGTTTTCAAGCCACTGAAGCTGAACGCCAGGCCCGGGCGGTCGCACATGGGACGCGGAAAAGTGAAACGTCCTGAAACGCCCCGCTCCGCCAGCTTGGCGATTTCCGGACCGCCCGGATAATTGAGGCCCATCATCTTCGCGGTCTTGTCGAACGCTTCACCGGCGGCGTCATCGAGGGTCTCGCCCAAGAGCGTGTAGTGACCGATACCGTCGACCTGAACCAGCTGCGTATGACCACCCGACACCAACAAAGCGACGAACGGGAATTGTGGCGGCTGCGGCTCCAGCATCGGCGCCAGCAAGTGACCTTCCATGTGGTGCACACCCAAGGCCGGAATGCCCCAGGCAAAGGCCAGCGCCTGAGCGCAAGAGGCGCCCACCAGCAAGGCACCGACCAGGCCAGGACCCGCGGTATAAGCGATGGCATCGATCTCGGTCGGCACACAGTCAGCTTCGGCCAACACCTGACGAATCAAGGGCAGCATGCGTTTGACGTGGTCGCGCGAGGCCAGCTCCGGCACTACACCGCCATAGGCGCGGTGCAGGTCGATCTGACTGAACAGCGCGTCGGCCAGCAGGCCGCGTTCACTGTCATATAATGCGACACCGGTTTCGTCGCAGGAGGTTTCTAATCCCAGTACTAGCATGGGTTTGCGCCTTGTTTAGGCTGAATTCGAAGGCGCGCATAATAGTCGCCATGGGATGCCCCGACTAGCGGTTTTCGATCAGAGGCTTTGCATTCCGGTCGATGAGGAGTTAACATCCGCAACCCTTAAAAACCGACGTCTTCAAGTGCTCTTTTGCCGCGAGGATGTTGACCCCGGTAATGAATGAAGGTAGCTCTGGATGCCAGCCGTCAAAGTAAAAGAGAACGAACCCTTCGACGTAGCTCTGCGTCGTTTCAAGCGCTCCTGCGAAAAAGCCGGTGTACTGGCTGAAGTTCGTAGCCGCGAATTCTACGAGAAGCCTACTTCCGAGCGTAAGCGCAAAGCAGCAGCCGCTGTTAAGCGTCACGCGAAGAAAGTTCAGCGCGAACAGCGCCGCGCCGTTCGTCTGTACTAATACACAGACGTTCGTAGCAAGCTTCTGCCAAGCCCGGCCCTCAGCCGGGCTAATGGCATTTGCGGAAAACGCTTGATGCTTCACCGTCAAAGCCGCAGACGCGACCGAGACAAACCTGCTTCGCAGCGTCAGACCTGGCTCTTTTGCCAGCGGTGCACGTCTTTTCTGACGAGCCTTCCAAGGCTACTGACGAGCACACCCACTGATTCCTCTTACGACGATCAGCCCAAGGCACCTTCTTGCGTGCCCGCTTATGAGCTATCCGAGGCCCTCGACTGGCCGCAGCGGATTTCAGCGAAATACTTTCGTATAGTCGAATACTGATTGGTACTAACGTCAGTGGATTTTCGGCAGATACACTTCCCGACAGCGATTACGCAGACGACACCGGTCGAGCCGCACATTTTGCGCGCCTCAAACAACGACCCGCGTTCGGCCGCTCATCGTTTTGGGTCCATTTCAGCGCAGATGACGAGAACGCCATGGCCGGGCTAATTCCCCAGAGCTTCATTGACGACCTTCTGAACCGCACCGACATCGTCGATGTGGTCAGCTCGCGCCTGCAAATGAAAAAGGCCGGTAAAAACTACACCGCCTGCTGCCCTTTTCATAAAGAAAAAACCCCGTCCTTCAGCGTCAGCCCCGACAAGCAGTTCTATTACTGCTTCGGCTGCGGCGCGGGCGGCAACGCCCTCGGCTTCATGATGGACCACGACAACCTGGATTTCGTCCAGGCTGTCGAAGAACTGGCCAAAGCCGCGGGCATGGAAATCCCCCGCGAAGAAAGCGGTCGGCCGCACAAACCGCGGCAACCGACTGATTCGCCGCTGTACCCGCTGCTGACTGCAGCCGCCGACTTCTACCGGCAAGCCCTGAAAAGCCATCCATCGCGCAAAGCGGCTGTGGATTACTTGAAAGGTCGCGGGCTGACCGGCGAAATCGCCCGGGACTTCGGCCTCGGCTTCGCGCCGCCCGGTTGGGACAATCTGTTCAAGCACTTGAGCAGCGACACCCTGCAACAAAAAGCCATGGTCGACGCCGGCCTGCTGATCGAGAACGCCGAAACCGGCAAACGCTATGACCGCTTTCGCGATCGCGTGATGTTCCCGATCCGCGACAGCCGCGGACGCATCATTGCTTTCGGCGGCAGGGTATTGGGCGACGACAAGCCGAAATACCTGAACTCACCGGAAACCCCCGTATTCCATAAAGGCCAGGAACTCTACGGCCTTTATGAAGCACGCAAGAACAACCGCAACCTCGACGAAATCATCGTCGTCGAAGGCTACATGGACGTCATTGCCCTCGCCCAACAAGGCTTGCGCAATGCCGTCGCGACCCTGGGCACCGCCACCAGCGAAGAGCACTTGAAGCGGCTGTTTCGCGTCGTGCCTAACGTGCTTTTTTGCTTCGACGGCGACCAGGCCGGCCGCAACGCTGCGTGGCGCGCACTGGAAGCTGCCCTGCCGTGCCTGCAAGACGGGCGGCGCGCGCGCTTTCTGTTCCTGCCCGAAGGCGAAGATCCCGACACGCTGGTCCGCTCCGAAGGCACTGACGCTTTCCGCGCGCGAATCAACCAGCACGCCCAGCCGTTGGCGGATTATTTCTTTCAGCAACTGACCGAGGAATCGGACCCGCGCTCGCTCGAAGGCAAGGCCCACATGGCCACCCTCGCCGCACCGCTGATCGACAAGGTCCCTGGCGCCAACCTGCGCATCTTGATGCGTCAGCGCCTGACCGAAATTACCGGCCTCAGCGGTGAAGCCGTGAGCCAACTGGTTCAAAGCGCACCTCAAGATGCGCCGCCGGCATACGACCCGGGCGTCGATTACGACGCCATGCCGGATTACAGCGACTACCATCAGCCGCAGGCACAAGAGATGTATGTGCCGCAGCAGGAATGGACGCCGAAGAAACCCGGAGCGGGCGGCAAGAAGTGGGACAAGAAGCCCTGGGACAAAAACGGCAAGCGAGGCGGCGATCGCGATCAACCGAGCGCCCCGCGCACACCGATTGCTGTGGAAGCCCCAACCCTGATCGCACTTCGCACGCTCATTCATCACCCCGATCTGGCTAGCAAGGTCGAAACCGCCAACCACTTCGCCAATGAGAGCAATACCTACGCTCAGTTGCTGGTAGCGCTGATCGAGGCCGTGCAAAAAAATCCTAAGCTAAACTCTATTCAGTTGATGGCCCGCTGGCACGGGACTGAACAGGGGCGCCTGCTCAAGGCTTTGGCGGAAAAGGAATGGCTGATTGACGGCGATAACCTTGAACAACAGTTTTTAGACACCATTACTAGGCTATCGGCAAGTCAACACACGGATAGCCTGGAAGTACTTATCAGGAAAGCAAGGCAGCCAGGATTGACCGCGGAGGAAGCAAATCAGATCGCAAATCAGATGCGCGACCTATTAAAACGCAATATGGCTGTATCAACCCCGACCTCAACTGGCGCGTGAGGTCATAGCTCAGGTATAATCCTCGGCTTGTTTTTTGCCCGCCAAGACCTTCAGTGGATAGGGTGTTATGTCCGGAAAAGCGCAACAGCAGTCTCGTATCAAAGAGTTGATCACACTTGGTCGTGAGCAGGGTTACCTGACTTACGCGGAGGTCAACGACCACCTGCCGGAGGATATTTCAGATCCGGAACAGGTGGAAGACATCATCCGCATGATTAACGACATGGGGATCAACGTATTCGAGGTTGCGCCAGATAAGGATTCCCTTATGCTGGCCGACGCCGATACTGACGAAGCCGCGGCCGAAGAGGCAGCAGCAGCGTTGGCAGCGGTCGAGACCGACATTGGTCGTACCACCGACCCAGTGCGCATGTACATGCGCGAAATGGGTACGGTAGAGCTCCTCACTCGTGAAGGCGAAATCGAAATCGCCAAACGTATTGAAGAGGGTATCCGTGAAGTGATGGGCGCAATCGCGCACTTCCCTGGTACGGTTGACCACATTCTCTCCGAGTACACTCGCGTTACCACCGAAGGTGGCCGCCTATCCGACGTCCTGAGCGGTTATATCGACCCGGACGACGGCATTGCGCCGCCTGCTGCCGAAGTGCCGCCGCCTGTCGATCCGAAAGCCGTTAAAGCGGACGACGATACCGACGACGAAGAAGCTGAAGCCAGCACCGACGACGAAGAAGAAGCCGAAAGCGGTCCGGATCCGGTCATCGCAGCACAGCGTTTTGGCGCTGTCTCCGATCAGATGGAAATCACCCGCAAGGCGCTGAAAAAGCACGGTCGTGGCAACAAGCTGGCAATCGCCGAGCTGGTGCTGCTGGCTGAGTTGTTCATGCCGATCAAACTGGTTCCGAAGCAATTCGAAGGCCTGGTCGAGCGTGTTCGCAGTGCCCTGGATCGTCTGCGTCAGCAAGAGCGCGCGATCATGCAACTTTGCGTTCGTGATGCCCGCATGCCGCGTGCCGACTTCCTGCGCCAGTTCCCGGGCAACGAAGTTGACGAAAGCTGGACCGATGCACTGGCCAAAGGCAAAAGCAAATACGCTGAAGCCATTGGTCGCCTGCAACCGGACATCATTCGTTGCCAGCAAAAGCTGACCGCGCTGCAAACCGAAACCGGTTTGACGATCGCCGAGATCAAGGACATCAACCGTCGCATGTCGATCGGTGAGGCCAAGGCCCGCCGCGCGAAGAAAGAGATGGTTGAAGCGAACTTGCGTCTGGTGATCTCCATCGCCAAGAAGTACACCAACCGTGGCCTGCAATTCCTCGATCTGATCCAGGAAGGCAACATCGGGTTGATGAAAGCGGTAGACAAGTTCGAATACCGCCGCGGCTACAAATTCTCGACTTATGCCACCTGGTGGATCCGTCAGGCGATCACTCGCTCGATCGCCGACCAGGCCCGCACCATCCGTATTCCGGTGCACATGATCGAGACGATCAACAAGCTCAACCGTATTTCCCGGCAGATGTTGCAGGAAATGGGTCGCGAACCGACCCCGGAAGAGCTGGGCGAACGCATGGAAATGCCTGAGGACAAGATCCGCAAGGTATTGAAGATCGCTAAAGAGCCGATCTCCATGGAAACCCCGATCGGTGATGACGAAGACTCCCATCTGGGTGACTTCATCGAAGACTCGACCATGCAGTCGCCAATCGATGTCGCCACTGTTGAGAGCCTTAAAGAAGCGACTCGCGAAGTGCTGTCCGGCCTCACTGCCCGTGAAGCCAAGGTTCTGCGCATGCGCTTCGGTATCGACATGAATACCGACCACACCCTTGAGGAGGTTGGTAAGCAGTTCGACGTGACCCGTGAACGGATTCGTCAGATCGAAGCCAAGGCGCTGCGCAAGCTGCGCCACCCGACGAGAAGCGAGCATTTGCGCTCCTTCCTCGACGAGTGATCACAGAACCCCCGGCCCAGGCCGGGGGTTTTGCTTTCTACAGATAAAATCCCCCGTACCTCCCCCCCGCCGAATTGCCCGTCTACACTCGAAACATTCCCCGAGCCATAACGAGACCGTTATGCCCAGACTGCCGACCGTGCTTTTTTTGCTGTCGCTGATGACCTGGACCGCAACGGCTGGCGCGCTGACTCTGACCGACGAAGAACGTAGCTGGCTGGCGGCTCACCCGGACTTGCGCCTGGGTGTCGACGCGTCCTGGCCGCCGTTCGAATTTCGTGACGACCAGGGCCGCTATCAGGGCCTGGCGGCGGACTACATCAACGTGATCCGTCAACGGCTGGCCGTCAAACTGACGCCCATCGAACCGATCAGCTGGACCGAAGTCCTGCAACAGGCCAAGCAAGGCAAGCTGGACGTCTTGCCGGGCATCATGTCGACCCCGGAGCGCCAGTCGTACCTGTCATTCACTCGTCCCTACCTGGACTTTCCGATTGTCATCCTCGCCCATGTCGGAGGCCCCCAACCGCGCAAGCTCGAAGAGCTCTACGGGCTGAAGATCGCTGTGGTGGAAAACTATGCGCCCCATGAGCTGTTGCGCACGCACCACCCCGACCTGAATCTGGTGGCGATGCCCAATGTCAGCTCAGCCTTGCAGGCGTTGGCCACCGATGAAGTGGATGCGGTCGTGGGCGATCTCGCCTCCAGCGTCTGGAGCCTGCGTCAGCTCAAGCTCGACGGCCTGTATGTCAGCGGCGAAACGCCCTATCGCTATCAATTGGCGATGGCAGTGCCCCCCGACAACAAGATACTGGTCGGGATTCTGGACAAAGTCCTGGCGGACATGACTTCAAGTGAAATCAGCGCCATTCAGGAACACTGGGTGGGCAATGTACTGGATCACCGAACCTTCTGGTCCGACTTGCTGGTTTACGGCCTGCCCGGATTGCTGTTTCTGATGATCACGCTGGCCGTGGTCATCCGGATTAACCGCCGGTTGAGTTCGGAAATCGCCCGGCGGGTCGACCTCGAACAAGAGCTGCGCAGCAGTGAATACCATTACCGCGGGCTGGTGGAGAGCCTTTCCGCAATTGCCTGGGAAGCACGGATCAGCGATTTCACCTACAGCTACGTGTCTCCGCATGCCGAAGAACTGCTTGGCTATCCCCTGTCCCATTGGCTCATTCCGGGGTTCTGGCGCAACATCATCCACCCTGCGGACCTGACACGGGCCCAGACATTCTGCGATCACGAAGTGCTGGCCGGGCGCGATCATAGTGTCGATTACCGCGTTATCACCGCCGACGGGCGCTGCCTGTGGGTGCGCGATATCGTCAGTCTTATCGAGCATGGCCATGAGCCGGTTATGCGCGGATTGATGATCGACATCAGCGACGCCAAGCGCACGGAAGAAGCGTTGAGACTCTCCGAGCAAAAATTCGCCTCCGTGTTTCAGCAATGCCCGGACATCCTGGTGATTGCGCGGCTGTCCGACGGCTGCCTGCTCGAAGTCAACAACGCGTTCGAAGAACAAATTGGTCTCAAGGCCGAAGATGTCATTGGCCAGACCGCCACCGACCTCAACATCTGGGGCATCCCCGGCGTCGGGCCGGGCCTGCTGCAGCGCCTGCAAGCCGGCAGCATCCGCAACCTGGAGATGCCTTTTCGACGCAGCAATGGCCAGGTATTTACCGGTCTGATTTCCGCCGAGCCCTTCGACCTCGATACGACCCCTGCGCTGGTCGTCGTGGTGCGCGATATCAGTCAGCTCAAGGAAACCCAGCAGCAACTGCAAACCTCCGAAGAAAAATTCGCCAAGGCCTTCCACGCCTCACCGGACGGCTTGTTGCTGTCGCGGCAGAGCGACGGGTTGCTAATGGAGGTCAACGAGGGTTTCAGCCGCATCACAGGCTTCAACAGCGCGATGTCCGTGGATCGCTCAGCCCTGGAGCTGGGGATCTGGGTCAATCTCAACGAACGTAAACAGATGCTCGACTTGCTGCACCGGGATGGCTTCGTCCGCGACTTCAGTTGCCACATCCGCCGCAGTGACGGGCAGATCCGCCTTTGCGAGGTTTCAAGCCGTCCGCTGCCGATCGGCGACGAAGACTGCATGCTGACCATCGCCCGGGACATCACCGAGCGGCACCTGATGCAGGAGAAACTGCAACAGGCCGCCACAGTGTTCGAGAGCACCGCCGAGGGCGTGTTGATCACCGACACCCAACAGCACATCAGCGCGGTCAACCGAGCGTTCACCGAGATCACCGGTTACAGCGAGAGCGAAGCACTCGGCCACACCCCTCGCTTGCTCGCCTCGGGGCTTCACGACAGCGCGTTCTATGCGGCGATGTGGCATCAGCTGACGGACGAAGGTCACTGGCAAGGCGAGATTTCCAACCGACGCAAGAATGGCGAGCTCTACCCGAGCTGGCTGACCATCAGCGCCGTGCGTAACCGGGAAAAATTCATCACCCACTTCGTGGCGGTGTTCGCGGACATTTCCAGCCTCAAACACGCGCAGGCCAAACTCGACTACCAGGCGCACCACGATCCGCTGACCGGCCTGCCAAACCGCACGCTGTTCGAGAGCCGACTGTTGACCGCACTCAATACCCAACAGGAAAACGGTGGCCAGGGCGCGGTGCTGTTCCTCGACCTGGATCGCTTTAAACACATCAACGACAGCCTTGGCCATCCGGTGGGCGACCTGCTGCTCAAAGGCATTGCCGTGCGCCTCAAAGAGCAGCTGCGCGACATCGATACCGTCGCGCGCCTGGGGGGCGACGAATTCATCATCCTGCTGCCCGGCCTGCAACAATCCAGCGATGCCGACAACATTGCCACCAAGCTGCTCAATTGCTTCGCGGCCCCTTTTCAGGCCGGCGAGCACGAGTTTTTCATCAGCGCCAGCATCGGCACCAGCCTGTACCCCAAGGACGGCTGCGATGTCGCCACGCTGGTCAAAAACGCCGATGCGGCGATGTATCGCTCCAAGGCCAAGGGCCGCAACCGGGTGGAAAGCTACACCCGCGACCTCACCGCCCAGGCCAGCGAACGCGTGGCGCTGGAACATGAATTGCGCCGCGCCATCGAGCGCAATGAGCTGTTTCTCTATTACCAACCGAAAATCAGCCTCGCCGACCATCGACTGGTCGGCGCCGAAGCGCTCATCCGCTGGCAACATCCGACTTTCGGCTCGGTGCCGCCGGAACACTTCATTCCCTTGGCGGAAGAAAACGGCATGATCCTGCAAATCGGCGACTGGGTGCTGGAGACAGCCTGCCGACAGATGAACGAGTGGAATCAGGTCTACGAGTGCCTCGGTCCCCTCTCGGTCAATCTCGCAGGTGCTCAATTGCGTCAGCCGAACCTGCTCGGACGGATCGAGCAACTGCTCAAAGACAACGGCCTGGCGCCCGGTTTACTGCAACTGGAAATTACCGAAAACTTCATCATGAGCCAGGCCGAAGAAGCGCTGGCAGTGCTGCACCAACTCAAACACCTGGGCGTGCAATTGGCCATCGATGACTTCGGGACCGGCTACTCGTCTCTGAGCTACCTCAAGCGCCTGCCACTGGACATCCTCAAGATCGACCAGTCCTTCGTCCGCGGCCTGCCTGACGATCCGCACGATGCAGCGATTGTTCGCGCCATCATTGCCCTGGGGCGCAGCATGCAATTCACCGTCATTGCGGAGGGCGTCGAGACCCTCGCACAGCAACAATTCCTCGCCGAAGAAGGCTGTGAACAGATCCAGGGCTACATCGTCAGCCTGCCGCTTCCCCCCGACGAATTCGCCGCGACGTTTCTTCGTATAGCCGTATCGGATTTTTCGGATAGCACAGCCGAGAAACCATCGCTATAATCCGCGGCCTACTGAGGGCCTATAGCTCAGTTGGTTAGAGCAGAGGACTCATAATCCTTTGGTCCACGGTTCAAGTCCGTGTGGGCCCACCATACTCAAAGCCGCGCATTGCGCGGCTTTCGTGTTTTTGGATGGGCCACCACAGATACAGTCCTATGGTCCAAGGGTACAAATTAGGTACAGTGCTGGTTCGCCGGCCGCCTAGGAGCACCCTCTCATGGCTACTCTCGTAAAGACCCCTTCCGGCACCTGGAAGGCACTCATTCGCAAAACTGGCTGGCCCACCGTCGCCAAAACCTTTCGCACCAAGCGTGATGCGGAGGACTGGTCGAGGCGTACCGAAGAAGAAATGGTGCGTGGCGTGTACATCCGGCGTAGCGGCTCGGAGAAAATGACGCTAGAGGCTGCACTCAAGCGCTACCTGAGCGACATAACCCCCACCAAGAAACCCACCACTCAGCGTGGCGAAACCTCAAAAGCCAAGAAACTCATTGAGCACCTGGGCAAATACTCACTGGCTGCCCTCTCCGCTGAAATCATCGCCGGTTATCGTGACAAGCGCCTGAACGAACCCAGCCGTGGTGGGACCATCAGCAACAACACCGTGCGCCTCGAACTGGCCCTATTAAGCCACCTGTACACGGTAGCGATTCAGGAGTGGGGGTTGGGTCTGACGTTCAACCCAGTGCTAAACATTCGCAAGCCGAGCCCAGGGGATGGTCGTGACCGAAGGCTAGCTCCAGAGGAAGAACGCGTTTTGCTCGCGGCCGTGAATCGACACAGCAACCCTATGCTGGGCTGGATTGTTTGCATCGCTCTGGAAACGGGTATGCGATCGTCTGAGATCTCATCCCTACGTCGACCTCAGGTGGATTTGGCAAAGCGCGTAATACGTCTATCAGACACAAAGAACGACGGCTCCCGAACCGTTCCACTGAGCAAGCGCGCCACTGAAGTATTCAAAGCTGCGATGGAGAACCCGGTGCGACCAATAGACTGCAATCTGGTGTTTTTCGGTGAGCCTGGAAAGGACGGGAAGCGTCGGCCGTATACCTTCACCAAGATTTGGGGTCAGCTCAAAAATAAGCTCGATCTACCTGACTTCAGGTTTCACGACCTGCGCCATGAAGCAGTAAGTCGGCTTGTCGAAGGAGGACTGTCTGACCAAGAGGTTTCTGCAATCAGCGGTCATAAGTCGATGCAAATGCTGAAAAGGTATACCCACCTTCGGGCGGAAGAGCTGGTCGATAAGCTCGACAAAATACGTCGATAAGCAAGAAGCATTTTGCTCAGCGTCTTATCTGAGCAGGACGCGCATCAAAAAAACCATTCTTTTGCCAAAAAACTTACTTAGATTATAAGCATCTGAATTACTAGAAGTTTTATAAGTCACGAAAAACCAAAACATACCAAATTGGTCTCTATATGGTGACACCGCCAGTACCAAGCTTATGTAGTTTGGTCAGAACGCGTCACCACTTGGTTTGACAGAACATAACTTACGCTCATAATCGTCTAACTCCTCAACTCAAACACAGATTTCACATCCCAGAGGAGAACAAATAAATTAGGCGAATTATATGATCAAAACCGAAACTTATCTCATAGTTAAATTCGGCGCACTAATGCGATTAAAAGATCTGGCCGAGCTATTGGGGCGCTCAGTGAATGGATTGAGAGTTTCCCTTTACTCCGATACAGAACTATCGAGAAAACTAAAGCCCACAATGATTCGCATAGGTCGCCGCATTTACTTCCGAACTCAGCAGGTCACCCTAGCGCTGGAGTTAGAAATACCTCAGACCAACCAAGAATAATAGGACAGCACAAGGAAACTCAGAATGGGCCGCCAACGCACAATCAACGACAAAAAATTCTGGAGCTCGCCAAAAATGGCTGGCTGTACAATCGAGGATCGCTTTGCGCTGCTCTATCTTCTTACATGCCCAGCAAGCAATATTATTGGAAGCTACGCCATTATCCCAAGAATTGCCGCTGCCGAAATTGGCTGGGACACGGAATCTCAACTCCTGCCTGTATTGAGACGCTTATCTGATTCTGGCTTCATAAAATATGATTCCGAGACAAGCTTTGTATGGGTCTGCATCTGGTGGGAGCATCATCATCCAAAAGTAGCTATGGGTCCTATGCTTGTTAAAAAAACCATTAAGCAGATTCGAGAGATGCCGAGCAGCTGGTTCAGTGAATATTTAAAGGACCTGTTGAAGCAGCTTCAGGAATATCAAGATCCTAAAGAAGGGCGGGATCCCAGCAAAATACTGATTGAAGAGTTTGAGCTGCAAAAGGAGAAAACACCCCCTCCACCCCCTAACCATAGGGCATCCATACCCTATCACTACCCTATCGATACCGCGGACGGTAACAGTAACAATATCTCTAAAATTAACCATACAACAACTAACAAGCACACCACACCAGAAAGAAACCTGCTTATCTTTCCGTCAAAGCTAAAAACGTCAGAGCTAACGCAGATAGAACGACATTTGGAAGAGATACCGTTTAGCGATGCGCAAGATATACTCGACGAAATGGAAGCAGCATTAGCTCATAGCAAAATTGAACGCAGCCCTACCCAATGGCTTATAGGCGTCTTAAAGAAATACGAGCAAGGACTATTTAAACTCACTCCAGCAGCTGTAGGAATCAAGCGAGAGCGAATTCAGCTTCAATACGTCGAAAATTTATATATCAACGGCCTCCAGAACCAGAATACGTGACCCCTTTTACTAATTCTGCCCACCTAACGAGACAATCAAAAATGAAAGTACTATTCAAGGAACTCGAAAAATATTGCGATAACCTAGAGCGTACTGGTGACATCCACGTGATTTTGCATGCTCATTACTCAAAAGGGTTTTCGCTAGTAATTTCAGACGGTATTGCTGAACATGCAGTAACAGATGACCATAACCGCCCTTATTGCTTCAGAACAATTGAAATGGCCCTTGATGAACTTGCAAACATTCCCTACATCTCCGAAAAAATCACCGTAAACACTAAATCGTGGTACTGAAGAGACTCTAAAAAGCAGTTTACAGCCATTAGTACAAAAAGTGATCGCAGCTAATTTTATACCCTAAGAACGCTTTGCCGTACTGGGTGCCGGGGCTGAAAAGAATGCCCCTGACAGGTGGGAATAGCAGCTCGATAGAAAGAGCCACCGGACAAGCAGCGGAAAGACGCGCCGTATAGACCACATCCCAAGAGCGCCACGAAAGCGCACTGGATACGGGCCTTAAACAAGCCCTGACTGGCGGGAAAAGTAGCTCGATAAAAAGAGTCGCCGGACGGCTGGAAAGACAGCACTGCGTTCGCCCTTAACCAAAGGAGCAACACAATGATTTCGTACCTCTACCTACCGATTCTCACCTTCTGCACGTTCGCTCTCATATCCATCCGCCGATACTGGGTTTGCGTAGATCGGCAAGGATACATGAAAGAGATCTCTAGACGGGCGCCGTCGTTATTGCAACGAGACCTCATGGCAGCAGTAATTGCGTTGGTGCCGTTTTCAATGGCTGCCATCGACTGGTTCGAAATAATGCTTCCCCGCCAGTCAGCCCCCATTCCTCCAGGCTTCGCAGCACTGCTCTCAGTCTGCTGCGTGTGCGCCTGCATAGGCATTCTCAACAATACCTATGAACGCCTAGCGGGTAGTTGGGCCGGAACCAGGGAAAGCGCCCTGCGTACGGTCGCGGCGCTACGAATCATTGATCAAGCAGAGCTGGCCTCAGCGCTGAACGTCCTGAGCAATCGCAACGCGAAAATGACGAGCGCTGATTCAACCAGCAACACTGATCACAAGGTGAAAAAATGAAAAGTATTCCTGCCCTCCTACTCATCACAACGTCAATTCTTGCTGGCTGCGAACGACAAGAATCCGTTCAAACCGTCGATTGGTACAAGGCAAATACATCCGAGCGCGTGAAGGTGCTGGAGAGGTGCAAGGCCAGCCCTGGAGAGCTCTCTATCTCTGCGAACTGCATCAACGCTTCATCGGCCGCGAATGCAATAACGCTGGAGCTACGTGGTTACAAACACCGCGAGCCAATCAATTTTTCTTCTCAGGGAAAATAGAATGACGACCACGACGGGAATATTCGAATGGATGGCGGGGAGTATGGACCAAACCCTCCAGACCTTCATAAGTGTCACGTCCAGCCAAGTCATCGATGACTTTTCACAAACGATAACGCTTTGTGGAACGCTCTATTTGACCATGATGGGCTTCATGATGATCACCGGCACAATCGAGCAACCCGCATCCCATTTCCTCAAGACCTGCGGAAAGTTTCTGCTTATCAGCGGGCTGGCAATGAACGCAGACACGTATATGTCGTGGGTAGTGGAGGCACTACAAGGCCTGGAAACAGGGGTTGCTTCTGCCTTTTCAGCTACTGGCGACTCAACGGCCTCAAGGTCTGTATTTCAGGTAGTCGACAAGGCCATGTCCGACGGCTGGGCAATTGGCGCCGATATTCTAACGAAGATGGGACTTCGTGCTGGGTACGACGTCGGAATGATATTTTTTGATTTGTTGACCGCCATAATCGTATACGCGGCAACACTAATTATCGCGGTTCCAGCGGGGGCAATGATCGTCGTTGCAAAGGGAATGCTGTCGATCATGCTTGGCATCGGGCCAATTTTTATCATGATGCTGTTGTTTGGTCAGTTCACTTCCAAATGGTTCGATAGCTGGTTCGCCCAGGTCATCACCTACATCCTGCAAATCGCACTGGTTGTCACAGTGCTCAGCTTCGGGATCAAGTTTTTCTCATCGCTAACGAGCGACATACTGGCGACACCAGGCGACTACCCTATATCCACATTTCTGGAGCTTCTGGTGGTAACGGTCGTTGTGCTGTACATGCTGCAACAAGCCAATGCCGTCGCTGGCAGCCTTGCAGGGGGAATATCAAGCGCAGGGCTCACCCTTCGCGGAATCGCAAGCGGTGCCGCCTCACCGATCACCAAGGGGCTCAACCGACAGTCCACGCGCCGCGACATGCAGTCGGGGCAAATGGTCACTGCTGGACGCTTGAACCACCTCACGGCCGGTAACACAGCCTGGAACCCAGCCTACCGACAGCACGTCATGCAGAACATGGGCAAAAACTGGGGGAGTGCTACCGGGGGCAGAGTAAATCAGTAGCCCCTGACGCACGGCTCATCAGACCTCGCTTCGGCGGGGTCTTTTTCTGAGTACCTTCAACAAGCGGATGACGGGTCAAGGGGTTGGTGCGGCCCGCAGGAGCGAAGCAACGAGGACTCGGCCCCTTGACGCGGCAGGAGCGACCAACGCTCACGGCATGGGTGTAGGGGATCAAGGCCGTAGGCCTCCCCTGCACCCATGACGACAGAGGGCGACTCGCTCCCTTCCCGCTTGCGGGAAGGGCGGGGGGATGGGCAACTTTAAAATCGTTAACTCATTGAATTTTAGAGACTAATTGCAAAAAACAAGACAATTTCAGCGCTTGCCTTACTTGACTAACCAAGGGCTGAAACCGTTAAACAGAAGTCATCGCAGAGAAGCTCAACGCAATTTAAACGAGTGAAATACAGTCTCTGATAACTCCGCGCTTCGCTTGGGCAACCCCTTCGGTTGCATCCCGTGTCCGAACTTGCCGGACGGGCTGCGGGGCAGGCACGGCGGGCGGAGCCCTTGACCTACCCCTAGCGATAGGCTGAGCGCTTCCTGTGGTGTCAAGGGTGCGGCTACGCCCGTCATCCTCACCCGTTCGGTGCTCGCCTTCGGCTCCGCTCCGCATGCGGCCTCCGGTGCCGCCCTTGACACCACATCCAGCAAAAACCTTGGTACTTTGATCAATGCAAGCTTTCACATGTGCCATGTACCTCCATCACATTCGCGGTTTACAAGGCGTGCTTGCACGCAACCAGGAATGCTTCAAATCTGAATCCCTTGTTCATGAACAAGACTTCTCAAAACTCGTCAGGAAAACAGCATGACTTCAGAAAATCATAAAACCACTCAACAGCAAGACAACGTTGCCCCCTCAGCCGGGATTGACCAGTTCAAGAAACACCAGATATCGGAGTCCGAACAGAGCACACGAAAGGAAACCGTGGACTTTGCCAACGCCTCAGTAAACCTGTCTGGATTTGAAGTCACTGAGGGTATGAAACGCCTCGGGGAGCGCTACATCAGCGGCGAAATTGATCTGGACGAGTTTGTGTCGATCTCACAGCAAGACAGCGCTTCTCCTCTACCGAAGTGATCGTAAGTTCACCGAAGCTTGAAAAGCTTGAGCCGCATGCCTGACAGTTGTCGGGCTTACAAGACAACAACCACACGCTCACTGGCAGCACAGCGGTGAAAAAGCAAGAAGCACATGCCTGAGAAAGGACCCCACATGCATCACCCCACAGCTGGTTTCACCGGCCCTCTGAAAGAAGGGGGATGGCAAGCATGCAGCACCCACGCCTAAAGCCTCCAGCGTCAGTTTGGAAGCGAATCGATAGTCCCCCGGAACGTTTGATCTCTCTGGCCGCGCTTGCCATTGCGTTTGGCGCCCTCTGCGTGTCGTTTTGGCAGCTTGATATGGCTAAGCAGCACAATGTGCTTTCCGTAAGACCATACCTAATGGTCACGCCTCAGCTCGCGGGCGCCGAGGGGAAAAACGGGCTGTATCTCACCAACGAAGGCATCGGTCTCGGGGTACTCACTTCCCTAAGCGTTTCCGTATCGGGGAGAGTCTATGCAGGCCTAGGCAAGAATCAGTGGCCGAAAATCTTGCGTGATATGGGCTTGGAACCACTTTGCTTTTCTTTTGGCTGGCCAACCAAGGTTGCCGCCTTAAGGCCAGGCATGGAAATCGAAATTCTGGGTAAGTCGAAACGGTTCAACCCCGGTTGCGAGCTTGCATTGGCTACTTTCCTGACAACGAAAGACATCTCGATTGAGCTGCACTACACCTCGCTTTACGAAGAAGAACATACATTTTCAGGCGATACCTTCTTGAATCTATAAGGAGAGGCTGCGCCAGGTGAGCCTATCCGAGCTTTGTTCATGAACAAGAACCTAGCCTATTGGAGATCTAGTGCAGGATAGGCTTTCACCGGAAAGCTGTATTACACAACCGCATCTCAACCATGAATTTCCTTGTTCATGAACAAATTTAGACGTCTGTGGAGCACTAGTGCAGGATAGGCTTTTCGCCGGTGAATAGGCGCCCAAAGCTTGTTCATGAACAAGAATTAAAGCGAGAAGAGATCTAGTACAGGATAGGCAGTCGCCGGGAAGCTGTGCCACACAACGTAATTTGTGCCGCACATTTTCTTTGTTCATGAACAAGGGCGGAACGGAATAAAGACCTAGTGCAGGGTAGGCTAATCACCGAAAAACTACCCCGGTAGGGCCCAACTGTTCACCCAAGAATACATCGTCGCCTGCAAGCCGAGCGTACCATTACCTGAGGGAAGGTCGCCCGCATTCTTAGGAAAACTCCAAAAGTGATGGTGAAGAATTCCGGCAGCGGCAAGAACATGGCGTACATGGACTGCATTTCGCGCAATTATCTTCGCGCTGGAGGTATGCGTCCGGCCAAGTCATCTACCCAACCCCGCAACGCTTGGACATGGTGTGCACTTAATTTAAGTGGGCACCA
>NZ_JBXAJV010000031.1:0-51233 GCF_058797635.1 Pseudomonas sp. GW823-FHT02C02
GAACTCAGCAGTGAAACGATGCATCGCCGATGGTAGTGTGGGGTTTCCCCATGTGAGAGTAGGTCATCGTCAAGATTGAATTCCGAAACCCCTGTCTGCTAACGCAGACAGGGGTTTTGTCGTTTTGGCTCCTAAAAACGTCAGGTCATTATCCCCCGCGAGTCATGTCACTTCTGCGCCACACCCTTGCCCAGTGTTGATGTCCAATAAGCGCATCGAGCTCCAACGGCTCTAGAACGCCGTTCGGCGGGAATGTCGGTCATTTCATACAAACCCCTAAGATTTCTCCGACTAGTGCCGAAAGACTAGTGAGACATGCGTGCACCAAAGTAGCGCGACCGAAGAATGCCGCCTGCGCTGTTACATGGAATGTTGCACCTGGAACGCATCCCCACTTTTTGCATAAGAAGTCCCATGAAATGAATCTCAAGTTCAGCCATAAAATCCTTCTGGCCGCCTCTGGCGTCGTGGTGCTGGCTTTTGCGTTGTTCACTTTGTACAACGACTATCTGCAGCGAAACACCATCCGGCAAAACCTCGAGTCCTCCGTCCAGCAAGCTGGCGATCTGACCGCCAGCAGCGTGCAGAACTGGATGAGCGGCCGTGTGCTGGTGCTGGAAAACCTTGCCCAGAACGTCGCTCATCAAGGCGCCAATGCGGACCTTCCCGGACTGGTTGATCAACCGGCCCTCACCTCGAACTTCCAGTTCACTTACGTCGGCCAGGCCAACGGCGTGTTCACCCAACGCCCTGACGCGAAGATGCCGGACGGTTACGATCCGCGTCAGCGTCCCTGGTACAAACAAGCCGTGGCTGCCGATAAGACCATGCTGACGCCGCCGTACATGGCCGCCGTCGGTGGGTTGGTGGTGACCATCGCCATGCCGGTGAAAAAGAACGGCGAATTGCTCGGCGTGGTCGGCGGTGATCTGAGCCTGGAGACCCTGGTAAAGATCATCAACTCGGTGGACTTCGGTGGCATCGGCCACGCGTTCCTGGTCAGTGCCGACGGTCAGGTGATCGTCAGCCCAGACAAAGACCAGGTGATGAAAAACCTGAAGGACATTTATCCAAACTCTGGCGTGCGCATCGACAAGGGCAATCAGGACGTCACCCTGAACAAGCAGGACCGCATCCTCTCGTTCACCCCGGTGAGCGGTTTGCCGAATGCCGAGTGGTACATCGGTCTGTCGATCGACAAGGACAAGGCCTACGCACCACTGAGTCAATTCCGCACTTCGGCGTTGATTGCAATGTTCATCGCCGTCAGTGTGATTGCCGTGCTGTTGAGCCTGCTGATCAACGTGCTGATGCGTCCGCTGACCACCATGGGCCGCGCGATGCAGGACATCGCCCAGGGCGAGGGCGACCTGACCCGTCGTCTGGCCGTGGAAAGCAAAGATGAGTTCGGCGAGTTGGGTGGTTCGTTCAACCAGTTCGTGGAGCGGATTCACGCATCGATTTCCGAAGTGTCCTCGGCGACCCGCCAGGTCCACGATTTGTCGCAGCGCGTAATGGCATCGTCCAACGCTTCGATCGTCGGCTCCGATGAGCAAAGCGCGCGCACCAACAGCGTGGCTGCCGCCATCAACCAATTGGGTGCCGCCACCCAGGAAATCGCCCGCAATGCTGCCGATGCTTCGCAGCATGCAAGCGGTGCAAGCGAGCAGGCGGATGATGGTCGTCAGGTAGTAGAGAAAACCATCCTGGCCATGACTGAGTTGTCGCAGAAAATCAGCCTGTCCTGCACCCAGATCGAAACCCTGAACGCCAGCACTGACAACATCGGGCACATTCTGGATGTGATCAAAGGCATCTCCCAGCAGACCAACTTGCTGGCGCTCAACGCCGCCATCGAAGCGGCGCGTGCCGGTGAAGCCGGTCGTGGTTTTGCGGTCGTGGCGGACGAAGTGCGCAACCTGGCGCATCGCACACAGGAGTCGGCGGAAGAGATCCACAAGATGATCACCTCGCTGCAGATCGGTTCTCGCGAAGCAGTGACGACCATGAATGCCAGTCAGGTCTCCAGTGAAGAGAGTGTCGAAGTGGCGAATCAGGCGGGCCTGCGATTGGTCAGCGTGACGCAGCGCATCGGCGAAATCGACGGCATGAACCAGTCGGTGGCCGCGGCGACCGAAGAGCAGACGGCGGTAGTGGAAACCCTCAATGTCGACGTCAACCAGATCAACTTGTTGAACCAGCAGAGCGTGGCGAACCTCAATGAAACGTTGAAGGATTGTGATGCGTTGTCGTTGCAGGCGAACCGGTTGAAGCAATTGGTCGATAGCTTCAAGATCTGATTCGGGTCAGTTCTACTGCGTTATCGTTCTTCGCGGGCAAGCCTCGCTCCTACAGGGCATGGAAAACCCTGTAGAAGCGAGGCTTGCCCGCGAAAGCGGTAGAAAAGTCACCGCTGAACCAAAGCTCTACACAAACAGCTTCAACACATTATTCATCGCGTCATCCGCAAACCCCTGCACGAAATCCTTGAACCCCGGCAACGCCTCAGCACCTCCCTGCGCCGGTTCGGCAATGATCGTCCAGGTCGCCCGTGACGTGTCCGCACCCAGCGGTTCAACACTCATCGCCGCCCACAAATTGGCCACGCCCAGCGTGTTGTAAATGGTCGTCCACGTGATGTTCAACGCCTGGTCATCCCGGGAGTTGAGTTGCTCGACCACCAGGTTGCCGTCCTTGAAAAATTTCTTGCGCAGCGACGACACGCCTTCGCCCGTCATCTCGATGTGCGACAGCGCCGGAATGAATTGATCGAAGCCGGCAAAGTTGCCGACCACCGCCCAGACCTGCGCGGCATCCGCCGGCACCTCCACCGAGGACACGACGTGGCAGCCTTGCGGGTTTTTGATCAGGGTATCGGGTTGCAGATTGTTCATGGTCTTGCTCCATTGGGTTTGAATGAATCAGATGAAATTGATTTCTTTGAGGTAGTCGCAACCGCGACGCAGCAGTGCGGGTGATTTTTCCGGGTAGTGCGCGCCCATCTGCCGAACGCCGGCCTGGGCGTTGTCGTGGCCGATCATCGAGATGTCGCCGATGTCTTCCTCGAAGCCGTTGAGGTAGAAACCGAGTACGCCGAACAGCGCGTTGTCGCTGTCGACCCGACCTAGTTGCTGTTGCCAGTCGGCGACGCTGACCATGGAGAACTCCCGGCCCGCCTCACGGAATGACGCGACGTAATCGTCCCAACTCAGGGGCTCGGGGTTGTGCAGGTTGAACACCGCTTTTTCAGATGAATAACGGCTGGCATGGAAGCCAATGAAGCGAGCGAGAAAGTCCACCGGCATCAGGTCGAAATTCAGCGAAAACTCCGGCACCTGGCCGAGCTGGATCGAGCCCTTGAGCATCAGCATCAAGCGGTTTTTGTGCGGCTGACAGACGCCGGAGAGGCTGTTGAAGCTGATGTTGCCGGGGCGATAAAGATTGACCCGCACCCCACGTTCACGCGCTCGTTCGAGGATCCGTTCGCCGACCCACTTGGACAGGTTGTAGCCGTTCTTGATGTAGATCGGCGGTGTCTGCGCTGCGGGTAATTCCAGCACTCGGCCATCGTCGGCAATCGTGCTGGACGCCGACAGCGTGGAGACAAAATTGAAGATCTTCTTGCTGCGCCCCTCGCACAGCCGAAGGCATTCGAAAATCGGCTCGACGTTGTCCCGCGCCAGCGACTCGTAATCGAGCACGTGATTGACGTTGGCGGCGTTGTGCACCAGCGCGCCGAACTCTCGATCGAGGCGCTCGTAAACGTGCGCATCAAGCCCCAACGCCGGGCGAGTGATGTCTGCCGCGTAAACCTGCACCCGACTCAGGTCCAGGTGCTCCAGACGGTTTTCCCGCAACGCATGAGCGAAGCGCTCAGCCGCCGATTGCCCACCGCCATCGCGCACCAGGCAGGCCACTTCAGTGACGCCCCACGCCAGCAACGCTTCGACGATGTGCACACCGACAAAACTGTTTGCGCCGGTGACGATCACCTTGTGCACATCGCCCATACGGCTGATGGGCAGCGGCTGAATATCCAGCTCGCGGAAGGCATCCGCCAGTGCTTGCGCGCTCAGGACTTCCTCGGTGCCGGAGCCGCGCACCAATGTCGCCAGCTTCGCAATAGTCGGCAATTCAATGAAGCGATTGATCGAGATGCTGCGGCCGAATTCTTCACGTAATCGCAGCAACATCCGTGACAACAGAATCGAGTGGCCGCCCAGATTGAAGAAACTTTCGTCGGTCGAAATATCGCTGGCCGGCAACTCCAGCAGCTCAGCCCAGATCTCCAGCAACAGCGCTTCATCGGCGCTGGCGGGCAAGAGCCGTGTCGTGTTTTCGGCAACATTCACCGGCATCGCCAGCAGCGCTTTGCGGTCGACTTTGCCGTTACTGGCGAACGGCATGCTCGGCAGTTCAGTCCAGGCGATGGGTTGCATGTAGTCCGGCAAAAACTGCATCGCATGAGCCTTCAAGGCTTCGCGCGCGGCGCCCGTTTGGTTCTCCTGAGGTTGTGCGAGGAACGCCAGAATCCGCCGTTGGCTGTCGATGACCACCGCCACCTGGCGGTACAACTGACTGTCGCGCAGGCAGCGTTCGATCTCTTCCGGCTCGACGCGAAAGCCGCGGATTTTCACCTGATTGTCCCGCCGTCCACACAGCTCGATACCGTCGCCGGTCCATTTCGCCATATCGCCGGTACGGTAGGCGCGCAGGCGCTGGCCGTCTGGCAAGTTCATGTCCAGGTAACGTTCGGCAGTCTGCTGCGGGTTGTTTAGATAACCCAGGCACACCCCCGGCCCGACAATGTACAACTCACCGACGACCTGCTCGGCCACCGGCTGAAAAGCCTCATCGAGAATCAGCACCTGGCTGTTGGCAATCGGCGACCCGAGGGTGCGGTTGCTGTCGCCAGCGCGCAGTTGGCGCGCGGTAATCAGCACCGTGGCTTCGGTCGGGCCATAGAGGTTGTAGAGATTGCCCTGACGGGTGAGCTGCTCGATAACGTAGGGTTCGCAGACATCGCCGCCGGTCATTACATGATCCAGGACCTGCAGCTGATCCAGCGGCAGAATGCTCAACAGTGCTGGCGGTAAAAATGCATGGCTGAGGCGTTGATGGCGAATCAGCTCGACCAGTTGCAACGGATCGCGACGCTGGTCGTCGTTCGGCACGATCAGTTCGGCGCCCTGAAGCAGGGTCGGGAAAATATCGATCAGCGACGAGTCGAAACTCAACGACGAAAACTGCAAGGCCCGACTGTGTTCGGTCAGCTGCACATAGTCGGCATACCACGCGGTGAAGTGCGCGAGGTTAGCCTGGCTGAGCAGCACGCCTTTGGGATGCCCGGTGGTGCCCGAGGTATAGAGCGCCATGCAGGGCGCGTCGAGAGCGGGGCGCTGGCGCATCAAGGGTTGACCGAGGGCGACGTCAGCGAAGTCGATGCGACTGATGTCCAGCCCCGGCATTTCATCGGCGAGGGGATGCTGGCCGTTATGCAGCAACAACACCGCTCCTGCATTCGAAAGGATGTACTGCTGACGTTGCAGTGGATGGCTCGGCTCCAGCGGTAAGTACACCGCGCCGCTGCCCAGAATCGCCAGGATCCCTGCATACAACGCACTGCATTTCGGCAGGCAGATCCCGACCACTAAAGGCCCTTGATGCTCAGCCAGCAACGGCAGCAAACGCTGCTGGATCGCACGGCTCTGGGCGTGTAATTGCCGATAACTCAGCGATGTGCCGTCGATGTTCAGCGCAGGTCGTTCGGCGGACTCGATGAAGCGTTGTTGCAGACGCTCGATCATCGGGATCCGGGCGAGTTCTTGCAGCCACGGTTGAGCGGTGTTGTTGAGTTGATGAACGAACGCCAGGCGTTCTAAAAACAGCAGATTGTCCATCTGTTCAAAATGGGCTGCCGCAGCCGGTTCAGCGCAGAGAAAATACTCGGCGTCCCGGGAGAATCGGCTGACCAGCAGTGAGACGTGATCCACCAGTTCCGCCACCGCTCGCAGGCGCAAGGCCTGGCCGTTTCCGCTAGGTTCATCGGCAATCGGCACGCGCGTGAACAACGTTGATCCCTGCATGCACAGCAGGTCAATCGACGGTAGACCGGTGACGTTTGGCACGCCAATTCCCAGTTGCAGTGTCAGATGCGGCGCATCACTCGGGACTGAAAACGCCTGGCTGGCGTCGTCAATCAGCAGATCAAACGACGGCGCCTCCTCAAACGCATCGAGCCGCACCAGCGAATGACCCTGTTGTTCAAGTTCCAGCGCCAGGTCGGTCAAGGCCTGGCTTTGCCCAATGAGCAGAATGTCGAGACGTCTCATGATGTTCTCCTCGTTAAACCAGGTAGTCGCTGAGGGTGTCTTGCACGCACGACGAATCCAGCAGCGAACTGCTGCGGAAAAACCGCACGATGTTGGCGACCAGTGGGTGATGACGATTGATCGGGAAGGCCAGCCCCGAGATCTCGTTCTTGAGTGCCTGGCGTGCCGTGTCGCTGATCTGCAAGGCTTCGATCAAGCGGAAATCGAAGGACTTCTGGATGTCGTTGGTCAGGTAATGGCCGATGAACACTGGCAGGATTTGCGCGATGAGCTGGCGGTCGTCTTCGCTCGCGGTGTGCCAGTAAATACGCACCATCCGCGACCAGAACCCGGAATGGCGGCCCTCGTCGAGCAAGTGATCGGCCATCAGGCCCTTGATCGACTGCTTGACCGTGTCGTCCTTGGCGAACGCCGCGACATCGCCAGTTACGGTGTTCTCGGCGATGGCCACGCAGATCAGTTCTACCGCGCTGCGCAGATGCTCTGGTGCGAGGGCCACGGCCGCCGGGATCGCCCGGCTCAGTTCGATTTCATCCGGCAGCTGGATTGGCGTAATGCCGGTCATGGCGACGGTCTGCTGCATGAAGTCCATGGCCACCAGCGCGTGGTAATCCTCGTCCACCACCACAGTCATCGCGTCATAGCGACAGGCAAACGGGAACGCCACGGCGAAGCGATTTTTGGCGATGCTGCGGGCGGTCTTGTCGACGATCTCGGTTTCGAAAATCACCACGTCGTTGATGAATTTGTAGAGCGTCTGCACCAGCGCGAAGTCCCGTTGTTCCGGGCATTCGCGCAGGAAGGTCTCGCTCAGCACCAATGGTTGGCGGCTCAACGGATAGATCAGCTTGCCGTCGTTTTCCAGCACGCGCCGCGGGCGGGTGCGGATGGTCGCGCGACTTTCCCAGGCGTCGGCGAAGGATTGGTAGTCGGCGGCGTTCATGCGTTCACCTCCGCAACCGGTTCGCTCATGCTCAGGCGCAGGCCGTCCCACAAGGCAATGCGACTTTCCACGGCGGCAATGGCGCTGGCGTAGACGTCCGCTTCGCGTTGCGGATCGCCGTCGACCAGCCGGGCGAGGAGTTTTTCAGCGGCGGGGCCGTGGTCCTCGGAGTCGACTTCGATGTGCCGCTCCAGGTAGTAGCGGAAGGTGGGCGCCTGCTCGATGCCGATACCCCAGTCGTCGAGAATCCGTTGGAACATCTGCGGAATAACGCTCTCACGACCGTGCAAAAACGCTGCGGCAACGCTATGTCCCGGCGCATGCAGCGCGGTGTGCAAGGTGTGCCGTACAAACTGCGCAGCCGCCGGATCGACATCAACGCTTTGCAGCGCCACGTCGTAACTCACGCCTTCTTGTTGCAACGCCACGAAGCGTTCCACGGCCGCCGTGCTGGCACCGACTTCGCGCATCGCATCCAGGTACAACTCGAAATGACTGTAATGACCTTGGGCCGGGCGATCATCGGACTCTTCACCCAGCACAATCTCATTGATAAGACGCGCGGCCTGCGGATCTCGCGGCGGCAACCAGGGCAGTTGGACGCAGGTCAGCTCCTGTTGCAGGCGTTTGGTCAGCGACATGAAATCCCACACCGCAAAGACATGGGTTTCCATGAACCGTTGAAGTACCGACAGCGAATGTATTTCAGAAAAGATCGGGTGTGCACTAAGTTCTGCTTTCTTCTGGTTGAGTCGGTCTTTATTCGTTTTCATGAGCGAGCCTATAAGTGATCTGAAGTGCCGTTAAGGGTGTTGTGATCAATAAGTGACGGTCGTCTAACGTTTTTGTTGGCGAGCGAATGCCTCAACTAAATTGATCTCATTAAGTGCGATACAGTCGTTTGGGTGCCGTGTTTGCTGGCGGCGGAGAAAAACTAATACACGAATAAAGTATCGAGCAAGTTATTTTTGTATTATTTGAAAGTTTAACTTTCTTGAGCGCGACAAGTTCTAATAAAACTATAAGTATCAGTTTTATTTGGGCGTAGTTGCTCCTTTCGGCGAAGTATCGTCAAAATTCAAATGAAGAGTGAATGCCTCACTCAAAGCAACTTTCAAAGTTGTTCCGTTGAATGCTTCAAGGGGGTGGAAGTTGGCTGGGATTGACGCCGGTGCTTCCTTTCCCGTGACAAGACTCCTTCCGTAGGTTCTTGGTGCGAGGACTGTGCCGCCATGGCGGCGCGTCGCCCGTTCATTATTCGTTGGCAGCCCAAGAGTGAGCGTAAATCACGGCGGCTGCTATCGCCCGGCCGTCATCTTTGCTGGCGTATTGATGGAACCTGAGGGAGGTGAACCGAAGGCAGGCTTGGGGAGGGGGCGTGCGGTGGCTGAAGCGGGGATGTGTAAGTAGATTATTCACAGCAAGCGCGGCGCGCAGTTCGAACTGCGCGCCCAGGCTTGGCGCCGGGAGTTACCTGGGGGTTTTCTTGTTAAGCGCTTCGGGGCTGTTGAGGTAGCGCGTGATGACCTCGACACCGCGATTGAGGTGATGCTCGAGCAGCTCGACCGCAAGCTCGACATTGCGGTCTTCGGCGGCCAGCAACAGCGCTCGGTGGTCTTCCTGGGACAACTTGCCCAAGCCCATGGCTTCCAGATTAAAGCGCAGAAAGCGCTCTTCTTCGTTCAACCCGTCCTCGACCAGCCGCAATAGCCGCTGGTTAGGGGCCTTGCAATAAAGCGCCATGTGGAAGAGCCGATTGAGGCGGCCGATTTCGCTGTAATCGTGCTCCATTTCCAGGTCGTCGATATGCTTGGCTGCCCGCTCGACGTCTTCCTTTTCCAACAAGGGAATCGACAAACGCAGCGCCTCGGATTCCAACAGAATCCGCAATGCATACGTTTCGACGGCATCGCCCTGGACCAGCGGTGCAACCACCGCGCCTTTATGGGCGATAACGTTCAGCAGCGCCTGGGCTTCAAGTTGGCGCAAGGCTTCACGCACCGGCATGCGGCTGACGCCGAACAGGTCGGCCAAATCTTGCTGGCGCAACGCGGTGCCGCAGGGAATGCGCCCGTCTAGAATGGCCGATCGCAGGGTTTCTTCGATCACCGAGCGTGCCAAGTGAGCGGGAATCGGCCCGTTGACCTTGATACTGCTGAGGGGGTTGGGCTTCTGTGTCACAACTACGCACCCTGATTGGCTGAAATATTTGGATCCAAATGGACACTAGTGACTGCCATGCAGCTTGTCAAACGGACAAAAGACCGCAGCCCGCGACGTTTCATGTCACCTACCATTCAAAGTCTAGCGCGTTGCCAGTGATTGCACCGTGCCATTGTCTTTTAACGGGCTAACCTGCACCATCAACCGAATTTCACCTGCCTGACCTGGATGCCTCGCATTGGCGGTACGTTTCGCGATCCCTCGGACTTTGCGCTGGCTGTGCTGCGCGTTGCTGCTGGCTGGCGCCATGCTGGGCGGGCTGCATGCCGATTGGGATTTTTCGCTGATCAGCCGCAAGGCGCAGGCCTTGTATGGGCCATTGGGTGACGGGAAGCCGCGCATCGATGCCTGGCAGCATCTGCTGGCCACGCAGAAGCAGGCCAGCGAGCTGGAACAGCTCAATGTGGTCAACCAGTTTTTCAACAAGCAGGTGCGTTACGTTGAGGACATCGACCTTTGGCATGAGGTCGATTATTGGGAAACACCCATCGAAGCCCTGTGGAAGGGCGCCGGCGACTGCGAAGACTATGCGATCGCCAAGTACTTCAGCCTGCGCCATCTCGGCGTTTCCAGTGACAAGCTGCGCATTACCTACGTCAAGGCGTTGCGCCTGAACCGGGCGCACATGGTGCTGACTTACTATTCGAGCCCCGAGGCCATGCCGCTGGTGCTCGACAGCCTGATCGATGCAATAAAACCGGCCAGCCAACGAACCGACTTGCTGCCGGTCTACTCTTTCAATGCCGAAGGGTTGTGGTTGCCGGGCGCCAAGGGCAACAAAAAGGTCGGAGATACCAAACGCCTGTCTCGCTGGCAGGACGTGTTGAAGAAAATGCAGGCCGAAGGTTTTCCGGTCGAAACGACTAACTAGGAGCACGCGCTCAGATGTCTTTGTTCAAACAGCTGTTGATCGCTATCTGTCTGTTCCTGGTGGTCGCCTTCACCGGCAGCTTCATGGTCAGCCTGGAAAGCTCGCGGACCCAGTACGTCAACCAGTTGCGCTCCCACGCCCAGGACGCCGCGACGGCATTGGCGCTGTCCCTGACGCCGAACATCGACGACCCGGCGATGGTTGAGCTGCTGGTCAGTTCGATCTTCGACAGCGGCTATTACGCGAGCATCCGCGTGGTCGACCTCAAGACTGACCAGACCATCGTCGAGCGCAGCGGCATTCCAGCGGTGAACAACGTGCCGGACTGGTTCGTCAAAATGATCGGCCTGGAACCGGCCGGCGGCGATGCGCTGGTCAGCCGTGGCTGGGAACAGGCGGCGCGGGTCGAGGTGGTCAGCCATCCGATGTTCGCCTTGGCCAAGCTTTGGCAGAGCGCGTTGGGCAGCCTCGGCTGGTTGCTGATTTGCGGTGCGGTGAGCGCGGTATTGGGCGCGCTGTTGCTGCGTCGACAACTGAAGCCGCTGGATTACATGGTCAAGCAATCCCACGCCATTGCTCGCCGCGAATTCCTCAGCCTGCCGGAACTGCCGCGCACACCGGAACTGCGCCGAGTGGTGCAGGCCATGAATCAGATGGTCGAGAAGCTCAAGGCGCTGTTTCAGGAACAGGCCGAGCGCAGTGAAAAACTACGGGTCGAGTCCTACCAGGACAACCTCACGGGCCTGGCCAACCGTCGTTATTTCGAGATGCAGTTGAACGCCCGGGTGAGCAATCCGGAGCAGGCGAGTTCGGGTTATCTGCTGCTGTTGCGGGTCAAGGACCTGGCCGGTTTGAACCAGCGTCTGGGCGGTCAGCGCACCGACCAATTATTGCAGGCCGTGGGCGAGCAACTGTCCCGCGAGTGCGCCAAGTACCCGGAAACACAGAACCTCGTCACCCGGATCCGTGGCGGTGAGTTTGCCGTGCTGGCGCCGGGGCTGGTGCGCGAAGAAGCGCTGCAACTGGCGCAGAATCTGGACAGCGCCTTGGCCAGCCTGCATGCGACCGGTGCCACGGATGTGGCCTCGGTCGCGTCGATCGGTCTGGCGCCGTTTGTTCATGGCGACTCGCCCCAAGCGGTGTTGGGTTTGGGCGACCAGGCGCTGGCTCAGGCTGAAGGCCAGGGCGAACAGAGCTGGGCATGCCTCGATCACAGCGCCTCGGCCAGCGTCGGGGATGACCATCACGCCTGGCATACATTGCTGGACCAGGCGCTGAATCAGCAGCGGTTTAAGTTGTATTTCCAACCGGTGGTGGCCAGCCAGGACACGCAAGTGGTGCTGCATTACAAGGTGCTGTCGCGGTTGATCGGCGACGAGGGCCAGACCATTCCCGCTGGACGCTTCCTGCCGTGGCTGGAGCGCTTTGGCTGGACCGCGCGCCTGGATCGGCTGATGTTGGAGTTGGTGCTTGAGCAGATGGCCGAGCATGAAGAATCGCTGGCGCTGAACCTGTCTTCGGCGACGTTGGCCGATCCGCAGGCGCTGAATAAAGTCTTCGAGATTTTGCGTGCCCACTCCGATCTCGGACCGCGGCTGACCCTGGAAATCGGCGAGGAACAACTGCCCGAGCAAGCGATGCTGGAAGAACTGACACGGCGCCTGCGTGAGCTTGGGTTCTCGTTGAGCCTGCAACGGTTTGGCGGGCGCTTCAGCATGATCGGCAACCTGGCGCGGTTGGGGTTGGCATACCTGAAGATCGACGGCAGTTACATCCGCGCGATTGATCAGGAAAGCGACAAGCGCCTGTTCATCGAGGCGATTCAGCGAGCGGCACATAGCATTGATCTGCCGTTGATTGCCGAGCGGGTGGAGACCGAAGGGGAGTTGTCGGTGATTCGGGAGATGGGGTTGTATGGGGTTCAGGGGCAGTTGTTTGGTGAGCCGAAGCCTTGGCAGTGATGCTTTAGGATTTGGTCGTCTGGGAGTTCGTCTTCGCGGGCAAGCCTCGCTCCTACAAGGTCGTGCGTTGGCGTAAACCTGTAGGAGCGAGGCTTGCCCGCGAAGGCGTCAGCACAGCCGACGTCGAAGGCTGAGGTTTAAATCAACCCTGTCTCATCATCATCAATCAAGTGACTCAAACCACCCAACGCCTCACGCGCCTGGGTCCGGTCCATCAGCTTGGCCTGGGCGGCGGCCGGCAGGTCGGTGACGCGGATAACGCCTTTGCTGGTCAGCACCTGGATCAAGTCGTCGAGTACCCGGATCATTTCCTGGTCGCTCGTCTTTAGCTGCTTGAGGCTTTTTTCTACAGCTTCGTTGGCGTACCAAGCCTGGATTTCATGGTTGTCGGCCGGCAGCGTTTCCGTGGCTTCGGCGTAGGCCGCGGCTTCCACGCGCACTAACTGACCTTGCGCATCTCGTTGCACGTAGAACATTGAGCATCCCTCAGAAATGAACCAGCGTCATGCTGTCAGCAGCATAGGCCAACTGGGCACGAGTATGCGGTGCGGCGACGAAATCGTCACCGGGGGGATGGGCACAAACGTGACGGCCGCCCCATAAGGGCGGCCGTTTTTCGTGGGATCAGCTGTTGTTGTGATCGACTTTGATGGTTGGGTCACTGCCGGCAATCAACGAGTTCAGGTTGGCGCTGGACCAGTTATTGCCTTCCAGTTTGATCGTCACATCCGGCGTTGCGGCCGCGGCATCGCCTGAGTTGAACTTGCCGCCGGAGCTGACTTGCAGCGACGACACGCCATCCACGGTGCTGATTTTCAGGAAGTTGTCGATGGTGCTGCCGGTTTCGCCTTGCAGCAGATCGCGCAAGTCGATGCGGTCACCTTCGCTGGCCTTGAAGTCCTTGATCACGTCGTTGCCGGTGTCGCCAGCCTTCCAGACGAAGGTGTCGGCACCCGAACCGCCAATCAGGATGTCGTTACCCTGACCGCCCATCAGCGAATCGTTACCCGAGCCGCCGAGCAGAATGTCATTGCCCTTGCCGCCGTCGAGCAGGTCGTTGCCGCCCTGGCCGAAGATAATGTCATTGCCCGAACCGCCCAACAGCGTGTCGTTGCCGTCATGGGCGCCGGACACGTCGAATGCGCTGTAGTGCTCGGTGATGAACTGGTGCACGTTGCTGGTGGTGACTTTACTGACGTCCACACCGGTTTCTTTGGCGACGAACGCCTGCATCGCCTGGTAACCCTCGCCGGCGATGCCGTTGAAGCTCACCAGATCGCCGAACAGGATGTCGTTACCATTGCCGCCATTGACCGTGTCGGCACCCGGCATGGTCGCTTCGGTGTGACCGATGATCGAGTTGGCCAGGTCTTTCGGATCAATGTTGGTTTGCGGCGTCTTGTCCGAGTCGTATGGCTTGAGGTCGCTAAGGGTGACGTCTTTGTTCAGGCCGATGGCTTCAACCGTCGACACCTTGTCCAGCAGCGCGAAACCGTTGGTCGAGTTGTCGATGGCGCTGGAGCCAGTGCTGCTGCCGTTGCCGTCGCGATAGGACAGCTCGTAAGTGCCGTTGCCCTCAGCGCGAATGGTGCCCAGTTCGGAACTGCTCCAGTAACCGCCCCACGAGTTCTTGTACGTCTGCAGTGTGACGGTGCCGGAGTTGTCGATGCTCAGGTAGTGAGTGCTGTCCAGATAACCGGAGTAGGTCTGCCCCAACTTGTAATTGGTGGTGGTGATCACATCATCGAGCTTCACGTTGCCGAACAGGGTCGGGTTGGTCTGCTCACCGCTCTGGTAATAGGTCGGCTTGCCATCGGTGATGAAATACGTGAGGTTTTTGGCCCCGGTGTTGGCCATGGCGTCGGCACTCTGGAACCAGTTCGCCGTGGTTTTGAATACGTCTTCGTAGTTGGTGCCGCCGCCCGACGACATGGAATCCAGCACCGCTTTGAGCAGGATCAGTGCATTCGGATCGTTCAGGTTCACCGAGACAGACTTATTGACCTGGTTATCGAAGTCCGCAAGGAAGATGTTCACCGTCCCGGAATTACCACCCATGCTCTGCTTGAGGGTGTTGAATACCGACGTCAGCGAGTCCTTGGCGGCGCTGATCGACGAGGCGCTCATGCTGCCCGAACTGTCGACCATGAAGGCGATGTTGTAGTTGGTGCCCGGCACCACGGTCAGCCCGCCGATGTCGGCGACCATGATGTCGTTGCCGTCGGTGCCGGTGATGGTGTCATCGGCCGCCGTGGCAGTAACGGCGTTGTAGACCGCCGGGTAAACCGTGACCGGGATTGTCGCGGTGCTGGCCGCAGAGCCGCCGAGAACTTCGGTGGAGGTCGAGGTCACGGTCAGGTTGAACTGGCCGTTGTAGTACGGCGGCGGGGTCACGGTCAGGGAGCCGAGGTTCCAGCCGGTGACGTTGGCCTCACCCGACGAGGTGCTGGCGGTGAAGGTGTGGCCGGCGCCATCGGTGAGCACGGAGCCCGCCGGGATGCCGCTGATCTTCACGACCAGGCTTTCGGAGCCGTCGGTATCCGTGAGCGCAGTTTTGATCGCAGACAGGTGAACGCTGGTGCCTTCGGCCGCTTCGTTGAGCTTGTAGCCGTCGTAGTAGCCTTCGCCGTTGGTGCCGTGCAGGTCGGAAACTGTCACGCCGGAAGCGGCCAGATCTGCCACGCCGGTGTACAGCGGCACACCAGCGCTGCTCAGGTCGACCGCCGCGCCGCCGTTGACCGACAGGTTGACGTCATAGCTGCCTGGGCCGCTCTGGTTGTGGTGGTAGATATCCAGGGTGTAGTAGCCGCTGGCGGTCGGGGTGAACGAACCGCTCAGGTTGCCGCCCGCGCCCCAGAGCGCGCTGGCCACGTTTTTGCCGCCGATGGTCACGAGCAGGCTGTCATCGCCGGTGCCGCTGAAGCTGTAAGTCTTGCCGGCTTCAAGGTAGATCAGGCCGGACGTTTTTGATGCGGTGCCAGCGGTCACGCTGCCGTCGGACTGCACGTTGGTCACGGTAGTGCTGCTGTTCGGTTTGCCGGCCGCATCGATCACCGACTTCAGCGTGTTCGACGCCGCGCCGCTGCCATCGGTGCCGAGGCCCGACAGGCCGGTCCAGACTTCCTTGATCAGCCCGGTGGATTTGACACTGTTGTCCGCCACGCTCAAGGACGGCGCGTCAGCCACCGGCGTGATGTCGATCTTGATCGTGCCGATGCTGCCCAACGTTGTGCCGTCAGTAGGCTGGAACTTGATCTGTGCGTAGTCCGCCAGATTGTTGCCGACGCCGGTGCCGCCGTAGCCATTGGCGCCGGACTCGTTGGCATCCGGCAGGAAGCGCACTTTACCCGCGTCGATGTCAGCCTTGGACAGGGTCTGGTTGGTCGTCACGTCGGTCCAGGTCGAACCGTTCAGGTACTGCAATTTGCCTTCGCCCGGCAGGCCGGTGATTTTTACGCCGAGGCTGGCGGCCGGACTGTCGACGTCGCTGACGCCGAAGGTCGACCAGCCGAGGATCAGCGGGGTGTCCTCAGTGCCGGTGAGGTTAACCGGCGCGGCGGTTGGCGCATCGTTCACTGCCACGACGTTGACGGTGGTGGTCGCAGTGTTGGAGTAGTTGCTGCCATCGGTCACCGTCACGGTGATGATCCGCGGCACGGTGCTCGGGTCTTCACTGCTGTTGGTGAAACTGATGTTCTTGATCTGCTGCATGTAATCGGCCAGCGTCGCATTGCCGGACAACGTCAGCGTGACGGTGCCGTCCTTGCTGTTGGCATTGATGGAGATGCCGTTGACGCTGTTGCCCAGGTTCAGCGCGTCGCCCGGTTGACGGTTGGTCAGCACGATGGTCGCGCCGGTCAGCAGGGTGCTGTCCGGGTCGGTGATTTTCAGGTCGGTGTCGCCGATCGATACGCCTTGGCCCGTGGTGCCTTCGGTGAAGGTCACGTTGTAGTTGGCACCGGTGGCGCCGCTGGAGTTGTTGGCGTCCAGGTCGAGCACGGGCGGCGCATCGTTGTCGATGATCGAAGTGCTGATGCTGCCGTTGGACGCGCTGATCGCCAGGTTCTCGAAGTTGCCGCCGGTGGCCGAGTCGATCTTGACCACGAAGTTCTCGGTGCCCTCGGTGATCCTGTTGTCCAAGGTCGCGACATTGAAATTCGCCGTGCTGGCGCCCGCCGGAATTTTCACGGTGTACACGCCGGTGAAGTCCGAACCGTCGGCGGCGGTGCCGCTGTAGGTGATCTTCAGGGTGACTTCGGTCTGCGCCGGGCTCGTCAGGCTGACGGTGTAACTGGCGGTCTGGCCCTCAGTCACCGAGGTGCTGCCGGTGATGCTGACTTCGGTCCGGTCGAGGGTGTCGGTGACGTTGGTGACGGCCGCCGCCGGGCTTTTGACCAGGTTCTCGAAATTACCACCGGTGGCGTTGCTGATGGTCGCCTGGACCGTGCCCGCGTCTTTGTAGACGTCGTCGGCCGGCGCCTTGACGGTCACGGAGCCGCTGGTGGCGTTGGCGGCGATGGTGATGACGGCGCCGTTGCTCAATGTCACGGTGACCGGAGTGCCGGCGGCATGGGTCAGGTTCGCTGTGTAGACGATCGAACCGCCTTCAGCGACCGAATCGGTTGCTGTCAGGCTAAGCGTGGTGGTGTCGGCCGAATCGGTGACCGAGGTATCCGCTGACTTGTCGTCGACGTCGAGCTTCTCGTAGTTACCGCCCTTGGCGTCGTCGATTTTGACGCTCAGCGAGTTGCCGCCCGCCAAGGCATCGTTTGGTGCAACAAAATTCACGCTACCCGAACTTGCGCCAACCGGGATGGTGATGGTCTGGCCGTTGGACAAGCTCACGACAACTGGCGAGCCGGTCACTGGCGCAGTCACGGACGCGGTGTACACCACGGTGCCGCCTTCAGCCACGGAAGGCGTGGCGGTCAGGCTGACGGTCGAGGTGTCGATCGTGTCGGTGACGTTGGTGACGGCCGCCGCCGGGCTTTTGACCAGGTTCTCGAAATTACCACCGGTGGCGTTGCTGATGGTCGCCTGGACCGTACCCGCGTCTTTGTAGACGTCATCGGCCGGAGCCTTGACGGTCACGGCGCCGCTGGTGGCGCCGGCGGCGATGGTGATCACGGCGCCGTTCGACAGGTTTACGGTGACTGGTGTGCCGGCCGCATGGGTCAGGTTAGCGGTGTAGACGATCGAACCGCCTTCAGCGACCGAATCTGTTGCTGTCAGGCTCAGAGTGGTGGTGTCCGCCGAGTCGGTGACCGAGGTGTCGGCCGACTTGCCGTCGACGTCCAGCTTCTCGTAGTTGCCGCCTTTGGCGTCGTCGATCTTGACGCTCAGGGAGCCGCCGCCCGCCAGGGCATCGTTTGGCGCAACGTAGTTCACGCTGGCGCTGCTCGAGCCGACCGGAATGGTGATGGTCTGGCCGTTGGACAAGCTCACGACAACTGGCGAGCCGGTCACTGGCGCGGTGACGGACGCGGTGTAAACCACGGTGCCGCCTTCGGCGACGGAAGAAGTCGCAGTCAGGCTGACGGTCGAGGTGTCGACGGTGTCGGTCACATCAGTTACCGCTGCCGCTGGGTCTTTCACCAGATTTTCGAAGTTGCCGCCAGTGGCATCCTTGATGGTCGCTTCGACTTTACCGGCGTCTTTGTAAACGTCATCGGCCGGTGCCTTGACGGTCACGGAGCCGCTGGTGGCGCCGGCTGCAATGGTGATCACCGCGCCGTTGCTCAGGGTGACGGTGACCGGCGTGCCAGCCGCGTTGGTCAGGTTCGCGGTGTAGACGATCGAACCGCCTTCAGCGACCGAATCGGTTGCTGTCAGGCTCAGCGTGGTGGTGTCCGCCGAGTCGGTGACCGAGGTGTCGGCCGACTTGCCATCGACGTCCAGCTTCTCGTAGTTGCCGCCTTTGGCGTCGTCGATCTTGACGCTCAGGGAGCCGCCGCCCGCCAGGGCATCGTTTGGCGCAACGTAGTTCACGCTGGCGCTGCTCGAGCCAACTGGAATGGTGATGGTCTGGTTGTTGGAGAGGGTCACCACTACTGGCGAACCGGTCACTGGTGCAGAGACGGATGCGGTGTACACCACGGTGCCGCCTTCAGCCACGGACGAAGTCGCGGTCAGGCTGACGGTCGAGGTGTCGATCGTGTCGGTGACGCTGGTCACCGCTGCGGCCGGGTCCTTGACCAAGTTCTCAAAGTTGCCGCCAGTGGCGTCCTTGATGGTGACTTCGACCTTGCCGGCATCCTTGTAGACGTCATCGGCCGGAGCCTTGACGGTCACGGAGCCGCTGGTGGCGCCGGCGGCGATGGTGATCACCGCGCCGTTCGACAGGTTCACGGTGACCGGCGTGCCAGCCGCGTTGGTCAGGTTGGCGGTGTAGACGATCGAACCGCCTTCGGCGACCGAATCAGTAGCGCTCAAGCTCAACGTCGTGGCGTCCGCGCTGTCGGTCACTTTGGTGACGACGGCGGAGCGGTCGGTGTCGAGTTTTTCGAAGTTGCCGCCCGTGCTCTCTGCAATCGCTGCCCGAACAGGCGAGGCGCCGGTGTAGACGTCATTTGGCACGGTGTACGGCGCCGAACCGCTGGACTCGCCGGCCTTGATGTTGATCACCAGACCGTTATTCAGGGTCACGGTCATGGCCGTGTCGGCAGGATGGCTCAACGTGGCGGTGTAGTTGATCTGACCACCTTCGCCGACGGTGCTCACATCGGCACTGAGCTTGAGCGTGGTGGTATCCACGGTGTCGTTGACGGTGGTGGTGTGCGTGGTTTTGCTGACGTCGAGTTTTTCGAAATTGCCGCCGTCGGTGCTGGCGATGCCAACGGTGATTTTGCTGCCGTCCTTGTAGACGTCATCGCTCGGCGCCGGAACGGTGATGAGGCCCGACTTGTCGCCGGCCTTGATCAAGACGCTCTCGCCGTTGCTCAGTTTGACCGTCATGTCGGTGCCGGCGGCATTGCTGAGGTTGACGGTGTACGTAATGGTGCCGCCCTCGACCACGTAGTCGCTGGCGGTCATGGTCACTTTGGTGGTGTCCAGGGTGTCACTGATGGCGGTCGAGGTCGGGGTCTTGTCGGCGACCAGGCTCTCGTAATTGCCCCCCGTCACATCCTTGATGGCGTTGGTCAGCGGCTCGTGGCCGACCAAGGCATCGTTCGGCGCTTTGACGGTGATCGAGGCGTTACTTTCGCCGACCGCAATGGTGATTTTTTCGCCATTGGACAAGGTCACGACGACCGGCGAACCGGTGACCGGCGCGGTGACGGAAGCGGTGTAGACCACGTTGCCGCCTTCGGCGACAGAGGAAGTTGCGGTCAGGCTGACGGTCGACGTATTGATCGTGTCAGTGACTTCAGTAACCGCCGCTCCCGGGCTGGTGACCAGGTTTTCGAAGTTGCCGCCAGTCGCGTCTTTGATGGTCGCTTCGACTTTTCCGGCATCTTTGTAGACGTCATCGGCAGGCGCCTTGACCGTCACGGAGCCGACCGTCGCGCCGGCCGCGATGGTGATCACGGCACCGTTCGACAGGTTCACAGTGACCGGGGTGCCGGCAGCATTGGTCAACGTCGCGGTATAGACAATCGAACCGCCTTCCGCGACCGAGTCGGTAGCGCTCAGGCTGACGGTGGTGGTGTCTGCGGAATCAGTAATCGAGGTGTCTGCCGACTTGCCGTCGATGTCCAGCTTCTCGTAGTTGCCACCCTTCGCGTCGTCGATTTTCACGCTCAGAGAACCACCGCCCGCCAATGCGTCGTTTGGCGTTATGAAGTCCACACTGGCGCTGCTCGAGCCGACCGGAATGGTGATGGTCTGGCCGTTGGACAAGGTCACGACAACCGGCGAGCCGGTCACCGGAGCGGTAACGGACGCGGTGTAAACCACGGTCCCGCCTTCCGCCACGCTGCTGTTGGCCGTCAAGCTGACGGTCGAGGTATCGAGGGTGTCGGTAACGTCAGTCACTGCCGGAACAGTGCTTGGCACCAGGTTCTCGAAGTTGCCACCAGTCGCGTCTTTGATGGTCGCTTCGACTTTTCCGGCGTCTTTGTAGACGTCATCGGCAGGCGCCTTGACCGTCACGGAGCCGACCGTCGCGCCGGCCGCGATGGTGATCACGGCACCGTTGCTCAGGTTCACGGTGACCGGGGTACCGGCAGCATGGGTCAACGTCGCGGTGTAGACGATCGAACCGCCCTCAGCCACCGAATCCGAAGCGCTCAGGCTCAGGGTGGTGGTGTCTTTGACGTCGGTCACCGAAGTCACCGCCGGGGTTTGATTCGCCACCAGGTTTTCGTAGTTGCCGCCGGTGGTGCCATCGATTTTCACGCTCAGAGAACCGCCGCCAGCCAAGGCGTCGTTCGGTGCAACAAAATTCACGCTACCCGAACTCGCGCCGACCGGAATGGTGATGAACTGGCCGTTGGACAACGCCACTACCACCGGCGAACCGGTCACTGGCGCATTGACCGACGCGGTGTAAACCACGGTGCCGCCTTCGACCGTGCTGGCCGTGGCGGTCAGGGAGACGGTGCTGTTGTTGATGGTGTCGGTTACGTCGGTGACTGCTGGCGTCTTGTCGGCCACCAGGTTTTCGAAGTTGCCACCGGTGGTCTTGGTGATGCTGGCGTCGACTTTGCCAGCGTCTTTGTAGACGTCATCCTTGGGGGCGGCGAAGTTCACCGAACCGCTGGTGGCGCCCTTGGCGATGTTGATGACTGCGCCGTTGCTCAACGTAACGGTCATTGCAGTGCCAGCGGCATTGGTCAGGGTCGCGGTGTAGACGATCGAACCACCCTCGGCGACCGAACCGGTGGCGCTCAGGCTCAGGCCGGTGGTGTCGGTCGAATCGGTGACGGTGGTGACCGCCGGCGAAGAGCTGGTGACGACTTTTTCGAAGTTGCCGCCGTTGTGGCTGGCAATCGTTGCCTGAACTTTGCCGCCGTCGATGTACGGCGTGTTGGCCGGTGCAGCGAAGTTCACCGAACCGGTGGTGGCGCCGGCGGCGATGTTGATCACTGCGCCGTTGCTCAACTTCACGCTCATCGCCGTGTCCGTCGGGTTGCTCAGGGTGGCGGTGTAGGTGATCTGGCCACCTTCGCTCACGGTGTGGCTGGCCGACAGGGACAGGGACGTCGTGTCCACCGTGTCTTTGACGGTGGTGCTCACTGACGTCTTGCTGACGTCGAGTTTTTCGAAGTTGCCACCGCTGGCGTCCGTCATCTTGACGGTGAGCTTGCCGGCATCCTTGTAGACGTCGTCGCTTGGCGCCGCGATGGTGACCGAACCGCTGGTCTTGCCGGCTGCGATGGTGATGGTCTCGCCGTTGCTCAGCTTGACGGTCACCGGGGTTTGCGCGGCGTTGGTCAGGGTCGCGGTGTAGGTGATGTGCGAACCTTCGAGCACAGACTTGTCAGCGCTGAGGGTCAGTTGTGTGGTGTTAGTGGTGTCGGCGACGTTGGTCACGGCCGGATTCGGGCTGGTGACCAGGTTCTCAAAATTGCCGCCAGCGGCGCCCTTGATGGTGACTTCGAGTTTGCCAGCGTCTTTGTAAACGTCGTCTTTCGGCGCGTCGACGGTCACGGTGCCAGTGGTTTTACCAGCCGCAATGGTGATCACGGCACCGTTGCTCAGGGTCACGGTGACCGGAGTGCCGGCCGGATTAGTCAGGCTCGCGGTGTAAACGATCGACCCCCCCTCGTTGACGTTGCCGGTGGCAGTCAGCGACAGGGTGGTGGTGTCGACGGTGTCGGTCACGCTGGTGCTGACCGGGGTTTTATCGGCGACCAGGTTTTCGTAGTTGCCGCCACTGACGTTGGTGATCGAATTACTCACCGGCGCGTGGCCGCTCAGCACATCATTCGAGACCACGGCGTTGACGGTGCCGCTGCTGGCGCCGACCGCTATGGTGATGGTCTGACCGTTGGCCAGCGTCACGATCACAGGCGAGCCGGTGACAGGTGCGCCGACCGAGGCGGTGTACACCACGGTGCCGCCTTCAGCCACGGTGCTCGTGGCGGTCAGCGTGACGGTCGACGTGTCGAGGGTGTCGGTGACGCTGGTCACCGCTGCGGCCGGGTCTTTCACCAGGTTTTCGAAGTTGCCGCCAGTGGCGTCCTTGATGGTTGCTTCGACTTTGCCGGCGTCTTTGTAGACGTCATCGGCCGGTGCCTTGACGGTCACGGAGCCGCTGGTGGCACCGGCGGCGATGGTGATCACCGCGCCGTTGCTCAGGGTGACGGTGACCGGCGTGCCAGCCGCGTTGGTCAGGTTCGCGGTGTAGACGATCGAACCGCCTTCAGCGACTGAATCGGTTGCTGTCAGGCTCAGAGTGGTGGTGTCCGCCGAGTCGGTGACCGAGGTGTCCGCCGACTTGCCATCGACGTCGAGCTTCTCGTAGTTACCGCCCTTGGCGTCGTCGATCTTGACGCTCAGGGAGCCGCCGCCCGCGAGGGCATCGTTTGGCGCAACGTAGTTCACGCTGGCGCTGCTCGAGCCGACCGGAATGGTGATGGTCTGGCCGTTGGACAAGCTCACGACAACCGGCGAGCCGGTCACTGGCGCAGTCACGGACGCGGTGTACACCACGGTGCCGCCTTCGGCCACGGACGAAGTCGCAGTGAGGCTGACGGTCGAGGTATCGACGGTGTCGGTGACGCTGGTCACCGCTGCGGCCGGGTCCTTGACCAGGTTTTCGAAGTTGCCGCCGGTGGCGTCCTTGATGGTCGCTTCGACTTTGCCCGCGTCTTTGTAGACGTCATCGGCCGGAGCCTTGACTGTCACGGAGCCGCTGGTGGCGCCGGCGGCGATGGTGATCACGGCGCCGTTCGACAGGTTTACGGTGACTGGTGTGCCGGCCGCATGGGTCAGGTTAGCGGTGTAGACGATCGAACCGCCCTCAGCGACCGAGTCGGTTGCTGTCAGGCTAAGCGTGGTGGTGTCGGCCGAGTCGGTGACCGAGGTGTCGGCCGACTTGCCGTCGACGTCCAGCTTCTCGTAATTGCCGCCCTTCGCATCATCAATCTTGACGCTCAGCGAGCCGCCGCCCGCCAGGGCATCGTTTGGCGCAACGTAGTTCACGCTGGCGCTGCTCGAACCGACCGGGATGGTGATGGTCTGGTTGTTGGAGAGGGTCACCACTACTGGCGAACCGGTCACTGGTGCAGAGACGGATGCGGTGTAAACCACGGTGCCGCCTTCGGCCACGGACGAAGTCGCAGTCAGACTGACGGTGGACGTGTCGACGGTGTCGGTCACATCAGTTACCGCTGCCGCTGGGTCTTTAACCAGGTTCTCAAAGTTGCCGCCAGTGGCGTCCTTGATGGTCGCTTCGACTTTGCCGGCGTCTTTGTAGACGTCATCGGTCGGTGCCTTCACGGTCACGGAGCCGCTGGTGGCGCCGGCGGCGATGGTGATCACCGCGCCGTTGCTCAGGGTGACGGTGACCGGAGTGCCGGCCGCGTTGGTCAGGTTGGCGGTGTAGACGATCGAACCGCCCTCAGCGACCGAGTCGGTTGCTGTCAGGCTAAGCGTGGTGGTGTCCGCCGAGTCGGTGACCGAGGTGTCGGCCGACTTGCCATCGACGTCGAGCTTCTCGTAGTTACCGCCCTTGGCGTCGTCGATTTTGACGCTCAGCGAGCTGCCGCCCGCGAGGGCATCGTTTGGTGCAACAAAATTCACGCTACCCGAACTTGCGCCAACCGGGATGGTGATGGTCTGGTTGTTGGAGAGGGTCACCACTACTGGTGAACCGGTCACTGGTGCAGAGACGGATGCGGTGTAAACCACGGTGCCGCCTTCGGCGACGGAAGAAGTCGCAGTCAGGCTGACGGTCGAGGTGTCGATGGTGTCGGTCACATCGGTGACCGCTGCCGCTGGGTCTTTAACCAGGTTCTCAAAGTTGCCGCCAGTGGCGTCCTTGATGGTCGCTTCGACTTTGCCCGCGTCTTTGTAAACGTCATCGGCCGGAGCCTTGACGGTCACGGCGCCGCTGGTGGCGCCGGCGGCGATGGTGATCACCGCTCCGTTCGAAAGGGTGACGGTGACCGGCGTGCCGGCCGCGCTGGTCAGGTTGGCGGTGTAGACGATCGAACCGCCTTCAGCGACCGAGTCGGTTGCTGTCAGGCTGAGTGTGGTGGTGTCCGCCGAGTCGGTGACCGAGGTATCCGCCGACTTGCCGTCGACGTCCAGCTTCTCGTAATTGCCGCCCTTGGCATCATCAATCTTGACGCTCAGGGAGCCGCCGCCCGCGAGGGCATCGTTTGGTGCAACAAAATTCACGCTACCCGAACTTGCGCCAACCGGGATGGTGATGGTCTGGCCGTTGGACAAGCTCACGACAACTGGCGAGCCGGTCACTGGCGCAGTCACGGACGCGGTGTAAACCACGGTGCCGCCTTCAGCCACAGTGGACGTCGCGGTCAGGCTGACGGTCGAGGTATCAAGGGTATCGGTAATGTCAGTGACTGCCGGAACAGTGCTCGGCACCAGGTTTTCGAAGTTGCCGCCAGTGGCGTCCTTGATGGTCGCTTCGACTTTACCGGCGTCTTTGTAAACGTCATCGGCCGGCGCCGGGACGCTCACGCTGCCAGTGGTGGCACCCGCCGCGATGGTGATTACCGCGCCGTTCGAAAGGGTGACGGTGACTGGCGTGCCAGCCGCATTGGTCAGGGTCGCGGTGTACAGAATCTGACCGCCCTCAGCCACTTCGGTGGACGCCGACAGGCTCAGGCCGGTGTCGTCCTTCGAGTCGGTAATGGCGGTCAGCGCCGGCTCGGTGCTCGGAGTCAGTTGCTCGAAATTGCCGCCGGTGGTCCCGGTGATGGTGGTGCTGACCGGTGCTGCCGTTGTTGTAAACGTCATTGTCCGCGGTATCGACGGTCACGCTGCCGGTGGTCTTGCCCGCTTCGATGTTGATGACCGAGCCATTGCTCAAGGTCACGGTCATCGGCGTGCCGGCCGGGTTGGTCAGGGTCGCGGTGTAGGTGATCTGGCCGCCTTCGACCACGGTGCCAGTGGCGGTGAGGCTCAGGCCGGTGTTGTCGACCGAGTCAGTAATGGTGGTGACCGCTGGCGTGGTGCTCGGGGTCAGTTGTTCGAAATTGCCGCCGGTGGTCCCGGTGATGGTGGTGCTGACGGTGCTGCCGTTGTTGTAAACGTCATTGTCCGCGGTATCGACGGTCACGCTGCCGGTGGTCTTGCCCGCTTCGATGGAGATGACCGAGCCATTGCTCAAGGTCACAGTCATCGGCGTGCCGGCCGGGTTGGTCAGGGTTGCGGTGTAAGTGATCTGGCCGCCTTCGACCACGGTGCCGGTGGCGGTGAGGCTCAGGCCGGTGTTGTCGACCGAGTCGGTAACGGTGGTGACCGCAGGTGTAGTACTCGGCACCAGGTTTTCGAAGTTGCCGCCGGTAGCGCCAGTGATCGTGGCGCTGACGGTGCTGCCGTTCTGATAAACGTCATTGGCCGCAGTGTCGACGTTCACGGTGCCGGTGGTTTTGCCGGCTTCGATGATGATGGTCGAGCCGTTGGACAGGGTGACAGTCACCGGCGTTTGAGCCGGGTTGTTCAGTGTGGCGGTGTAGGTGATCTGGCCGCCTTCGGTGACCGTCGAACCCGCCGTCAGTGTGAGGGTGGTGGTGTCCGGCGAGTCGGTAATGGTGGTCACGGCCGGAGCCGGGTTTGGCACCAGGTTCTCAAAATTGCCGCCGGTGGCGCCGGTAATCGTGGTGGTGACCGTGCTGCCGTTGTTGTAGACGTCGTTGGCTGGAGTCGACACGTCGACGGTGCCAGTGGTTTTACCCGCATCGATGGTGATCGTCGACCCGTTGGACAGGGTGATGGTGACCGGTGTCTGCGCCGGGTTGGTCAATGTCGCGGTGTAAGTGATCTGGCCGCCTTCGGTGACGCTGGCGCCAGCGGTCAAGGTGACCGTTGTGGTGTCGACGGTGTCGGTGACCTGGGTCACGGCCGGTGTCGTCGGCGGGGTGACGGTGATGCCGTTGCCACCCGTGGTGCCGGTGACGGTCACGTTGATCTGGGTCGAGTCGTTATAAACAGTGTCGTTCGGCGCGAGCGGGACGTTGACGGTACCGGTCAACTGGCCGGCCTGAATCACGATCACCGAGCCATTGGACAGGGTGATGGTCAGGTCGGTCAGCGGCGCCTGGGTCAGGGTCGCGGTGTAAACCAGTACGCCACCGGCCTCGGTGATGCTCGGCGTGGCGCTCAGGCTCAAGGTCGATTCGCGCTGTACGTTGGCGCTAGTGTCAGCCGTCTGGCCACCGGTGGTGAGTTGTGCCGCCTGCGCCGCAGTGCTGAGGCCCGCGGTCGGGAAACCAATGGTCGGGTCTACCCGGCCAGCGGTTGCATCCAGCATCACGAAGCTGTGACCGCCACCCGCCGCACCGCCCGTGCCCGCAGCGGTAGGGCCGGCTGCGGTGGCTTCGAGTTCAGTGGTCGGGTCGGCACCGGCAACGATGGCTTGTTGCAGCTCTTCAACCGATGGCGCGGCTTGTGCAGTGGCTTCTGACAGGTCAGTGCTGGAATCCGGGTCGCTGGCGCTCCACTGAGTGTCGCGGCCCAGGTCCAGGGTGCGGCCGTCAGCCAGTTCCAGCGTAACGGCGCCCGCCGCGCCCGTGTCTACCTGATCGCCGACAAACAACCGGTCGCCTTCAACGAGTACTCGGCGAATGCCCTCTGGGGACACCGCGAAAACCTGACCGACAATGCTTTTGACGATGGCCACAACACTGCTCATTGAAGACTCTCCGGGTGTCACGTTCAGTTGACTTCCATGGACCTGATGGCGCTTTCGCCAACTCAGTCTGGACGTACTTTCAAGGTATTCGAGGCACAACTTTGACGCGGTTAATCGTCAACAAATTGGCTATACTTTTTCGCTATAAACTATATGCCAAACTATTGACCTTAGTGCTGTCATCCTAAACACTCGTCCCAGTAATGTCACATTGATATTTAGGTAACTACCCGCCCCGCAGAGTGCGATTCAGTTCCAAATTCAAACTTTCCGACACACGGTCATTCCGATGGTCATCATCCGATGCAGCGGTACGTTCTGCAGTGATTCAAGACAAGTAATTCCGGGAAATTCCAACATGCGTTTGCACCTGTTCAAGGCTCTACCCTTCGCTCTAGCCGCCAGTTTTGTTCAGGCGCAGTCACTTCCGGAGGCCATGCAACAGGCATTGGATGTCCATCCGGAAATCCAGGCAGGTGTTAATAGTCGATTGGCCGCGGATTATCAGTTAAAGGCGGCAAAAGGTGGATACCTTCCCCGGGTCGATCTGCTGGGCGGTTATGGTCGCGAAGGCACTGACAGCGTCACCACCCGCGCGGCCGGCAGTGACAATCACTGGGAAACCTTGAACCGTAGCGAGTCAAGTTTGCGTCTGTCGCAAATGGTTTTTGACGGTTTTGCGACGTCCAGTGAAGTGGGGCGTCAACAAGCCACCGTTAATTCCCGTGCTTATTCCTTGTTGGGCACGTCCGAACGTACCGCGCTGACCGTGGCTCAGGTTTATCTGGATGTACTGACCCGCCGCGAGTTCGTGCGCCTGGCCACCGATAACCTGAAAAGCCATGAACGCATTTTTGACCAGATCAAGTTGCGCACCCAGCGCGGCGTCGGCAGTGGTGCCGACCTCGACCAGGCCGAAGCGCGTATGGCCCAGGCCCGCAACAACCTGATCACCGAACAAACCAACCTGGCGGACGCCGAGACCAACTTCCTCAGTGCCGTGGGCCAGATGCCCGACCAATTGGAGCGTCCTGCCGATTTCCTCGCGCTGTTGCCGGCCAACCTGAATGAAGCCCGGGCGCAGATGCTGGAAAACAGCCCGATCCTGCGTTCGGCCGAGTCCGACATCGCTGCGGCCGAAAAACAGTACGACGCCGCCAAATCGTCCTTCTACCCGCGCTTCGATGCCGAACTGGGTCGCTCCGCCGACAACGATCTCGACGGTCAGAACGGCCACAGCAACGAATGGCAGGCGATGTTGCGCATGCGCTTCAATCTGTATGCCGGCGGCAGCAACAAGGCGGATCTGGAGTCCAAGTCCTACCTGTCCAACCAGGCGCTGGATATCCGCAATAACGCCCTGCGCGTATTGAATGAAGAACTGGGCCTGGCCTGGAACGCGTTGAACAACGCCAACGCCCAGGTGCCGATCGCCCAGCAATATGTCGATCACAGCACAAGCGTGCGCACCGCGTACCAGAAGCAGTTCAGCCTGGGCGAGCGCACCCTGCTCGACCTGCTCGACAGTGAAAACGAACTGTTCACCGCTTCCCGTCGCCTGGCCGAGATCAAGAACATTCAGTTATTTACTCAATACCGAATCAAGGCGACCATGGGCGAGTTGCTCAAGAGCCAGGGAGTGGTCGCACCGTTGGCATCCGTTGTGCAGAACGACGTGAAGCCCAGGGTCCAGCTACCCGGGATGAATTGAGTCTTCCCTTTTTACTGTTAGCCAAGAGTGCCGAGCGTGGAATCAGAAGTCAGTAGAGTTCAACTCATTCATGATCCACGCGCGCTGCACGACGATCCGTTACTGGACGGTCTGCTAGCCCTTTGCACCCTGCATCAGAAACCGGCCAGCGCCGCGATGCTGACCACCGGCCTGCCGTTGCCCAAGCAGCGTCTGAGCGTTGAGTTGTTGCCTCGCGCCGCCGCTCGCGCCGGTCTGCAAGGGCGGGTGCTGGTGCGCAAGCTGGAGCAGATTCCGGCGATTGCGATGCCGGCGCTGCTGCTGCTCAAGGATGGCCGCAGCGCCGTCCTGCTCGGCTGGCACGGTGAAGACCAGGCCCGCCTGCTGATCAGCGAAAGCGATGGCGGCGAAAGCCTCGTCAGCCGCGAACTGCTGGCCGACGACTACATCGGCAAAGTGTTCTTCGCCCAACCCCAGCACAAATTCGACGTCAATCACGGCACGCTGATCCCGCGCGCGCGCTCGTGGTTCCGCGACACCCTCAAGCGTTCGCGCTGGCTGTACGCCGACGCCATCGCCGCCAGTTTCCTGATCAACATCATCGCCATGGCCGCGCCGCTGTTTGTGATGAACGTCTACGACCGCGTGGTGCCGAACCAGGCGGAATCGACGCTGTGGGTGCTGGCCATCGGCATCACCGGGGCGTATCTGTTCGACCTGATCCTCAAGAGCCTGCGCAGCCTGTGCCTGGACCTGGCCGGGAAGAAAACCGACCTGATCATCTCGGCGACGTTGTTCGAGCGCATCGTCGGCATGGCTATGAAATACCGCCCGGCCCGGGTCGGCAGCTTCGCCCAGAACATCCATGAATTTCAGAGCCTGCGCGACTTCCTCGCCTCGCTGACCCTGACCAGCCTCATCGATCTACCGTTTACGCTGCTGATCTTCATGGTCATCGCCATTCTCGGCGGGCACCTGGTGTGGATTCCTGTGCTGGCATTCCCGATTGCCCTGCTGATCGGCTATGCGCTGCAAAAGCCGCTGGTGGCGACCATGGAACGAACCATGGCCTTGGGCGCCGAGCGTCAGTCGAGCCTGATCGAAACCCTCGCCGGCCTCGATGCGGTGAAGGTCAACAACGCCGAAAGCGAACGCCAGTATCAGTGGGAACAGACCATCGGCACGCTCAGCCGCCTCGAACTTCGGGTGAAAATGCTCTCCGGCCTGGCGATGAACATCACCTTGCTGATCCAGCAATTGGCCGGGGTGATCATGATCGTCTTCGGCGTGTACCAGATCATTGCCGGCAATTTGAGCATGGGCGGTCTGATTGCCTGCTACATGCTCAGTGGCCGCGCGCTCAGCCCGCTGGCTTCGTTGTCCGGCCTGCTGACCCGCTACCAGCAAGCGCGGGTGACCATGGTCTCGGTGGACCAGATGATGGAGCTGCCGCAAGAACGCAACTTCGAAGAGCGCCCGCTGAGCCGCAAGGTACTGCAAGGCGCCATCGAATGCCGGCAGATGAACTTCACCTACCCGAATCAACAGAACGCGGCGCTGAAAAACATCAACCTGATCATCAAACCGGGCGAGAAGATCGGCATCATCGGTCGTAGCGGCTCGGGCAAAAGCTCCCTGGCCAAACTGCTGGTGGGGCTCTATCAGCCGGACGACGGCGCGCTGTTGGTGGACGGTGTCGACATTCGTCAGATCGACGTCAGCGAATTGCGCCACAACATCGGCTACGTCGCGCAGGACATCCAGCTGCTGGCCGGCACCCTGCGCGACAACCTGGTCTCGGGCGCGCGCTATGTAGAAGACGAAATGGTCCTGCAAGCCGCCGAGCTGGCCGGCGTGCATGAGTTTGCCCGCCTGCACCCGCAAGGCTATGAGCTGCAAGTCGGCGAACGCGGGCAGAACCTGTCCGGCGGTCAGCGCCAGAACGTGGCCCTGGCCCGTGCGCTGCTGCTCAACCCGCCGATCCTGCTGCTCGACGAACCGACCAGCGCCATGGACAACACTGGCGAAGAACGCCTCAAGCAACGCCTCGCGGCAGTGGTTGAAAACAAGACCGTGGTGCTGGTGACGCACCGGGCATCGCTGTTGTCGCTGGTGGATCGCCTGATCGTCATCGACCGCGGACAAATACTCGCCGATGGCCCGAAAGCCGCCGTGATGGAAGCGTTGAAGAAGGGGCAGATCAGTGTTGCTTAAGTCGGGTTTCAAGGATTCGATCCGCCGTTACTTCAAAGGCTCCGAGTCGCTGCATGGCCAGCCACTTCCCGAGGTCAATAAAGCCCTTATCGAAGACGCCCCGCGTGTGGTGCGGCTGACGATCTGGGCGATCATCGGCTTTTTCATATTCCTGATGCTCTGGGCCAATTACGCGGTGATCGACGAAGTCACCAAGGGCGACGGCAAGGCGATTCCGTCGTCGAAGATCCAGAAAATCCAGAACCTTGAGGGCGGTATCGTCTCCGAGTTGTTCGTCACCGAAGGGCAGATTGTCGATGCCGGTGCGCCGCTGATTCGTCTGGACGACACGCGGTTTGCCTCCAACGTGGGCGAGACCGAAGCCGATCGGCTGTCGATGCTGCTGCGCGTGGAGCGCTTGAGCGCCGAGGTCGATGACCGTCCGCTGAACTTCCCCGCCGATGTGCTCAAGGCTGTTCCCGGTCAGGCCGCCAGCGAAGAGTCGCTGTACATCAGTCGTCGTCAGCAACTGCACGATGAGATCGGTGGTTTGCAGGAGCAGTTGATCCAGCGCCAGCAAGAGCTGCGCGAATTCACCTCCAAGCAGGCGCAATACCGCAATGGATTGTCATTGCAGCGCCAGGAAATCAACATGTCCGAGCCGCTGGTGGCTCAGGGCGCGGTGTCGCCGGTCGAGGTTTTACGGCTCAAGCGGGCTGAGGTCGAAACCCGTGGGCAACTGGACGCCACAACGCTCGCAATCCCGCGCGCCGAATCGGCAATCAAGGAAGTGCAGCGCAAGATCGACGAGACGCGCGGCAAGTTCCGCAGCGAAGCCCTGACCCAACTCAACGAGGCCCGCACCGACCTGAACAAGGCCCAGGCCACCGGCAAGGCACTGGAAGACCGGGTCAGCCGGACGCTGGTCACTTCGCCGGTGCGCGGCATCGTCAACAAGTTGCTGGTAAACACCATTGGCGGCGTGATCCAGCCGGGCAGCGATCTGGTGGAAATCGTACCGCTGGACGACACCTTGCTGGTGGAAGCGAAGATTCGCCCGCAGGACATTGCGTTCCTGCACCCGGGCCAGGAAGCGACGGTGAAGTTCACGGCGTATGACTACACCATTTACGGTGGGCTGAAGGCCAGGCTTGAGCAGATCGGTGCCGACACCATCACCGATGAAGACAAGAAGACGACGTACTACATCATCAAACTGCGCACGGATCGCAGTCACCTGGGGACAGATGAAAAGCCGTTGCTGATCATCCCGGGGATGGTGGCTTCGGTGGATATCATTACTGGCAAGAAGACAGTTCTCAGCTATTTGCTCAAGCCGATTATCCGGGCCCGCGCCGAAGCGCTGCACGAGCGGTAGTTCTCGGTTGGGGCTGATGGCCTCTTCGCGGGCAAGCCTCGCTCCTACAGGGTTTTGTGTTGAATACAAAATTTGCGTCCACTGAAGATCTCCTGCAGGAGTGAGCCTGCTCGCGATGAGGCCGGTCCAGCCAACACAATAATTGGGGATGTTTGCTAGCATTGCGTCTGAATCAATCCAGCCCAGACACGAGTGCTCAGCATGCAACTCCCGGACATGAACCTTCTGGTCGCCCTAGACGCCTTGCTCGATGAAGGCAGTGTGGTGGGTGCCGCGCGGCGGATGAACCTCAGCCCGGCGGCCATGAGCCGAACACTCACGCGAATCCGCGAGGCCATCGGCGATCCGATTCTGGTGCGCGCCGGTCGTGGTCTGGTGCCGACGCCCAAGGCGTTGGAGCTCCGCGAGCAAGTGCGCGACGTCGTCGAGCAGGCCGCGTTGCTATTTCGCTCGGCTGATGCGGTGGACTTGGGTTCGTTGCGTCGTCGCTTCAACATCCGGGCCAATGACTTCTTCGTCGGTGTCTACGGCGGCAAGCTGTTTGACACCCTCGACCGCCAGGCGCCGCATTGCGAGCTGCGCTACGTCCCCGAGGGCGATGGCGATGATGAAGCGCTGCGCGAAGGGCGCATCGACCTGAGCATCAGTAACACCCGGCCGCTGACCCCGGAGGTGAAGGTGCAGAATCTGTTTTCCACTCATTTCGTCGGTTTGGTTCGCGAGGACCATCCACTGTTCGACGAAGAGATCACGGCCGAGCGCTTCGCCGGTTTCTCTCACATCAGTATGTCCCGTCGCGGCATTGCTCGCGGGCCGATCGATACAGCACTCAATGCCCTTGGGCTGGAGCGACGGGTGGCGGTGATTGCGCCGAGTTTCCATGCGGCAATGTTTGCACTGCCGGATTCCAACCTGATTTTACCGGTGCCCAAGGAAGCGCTGTTGAGTGTGCGGCGCCTGGGCTTGAAGCTGCGCTCGTTTACCCTGCCGGTTCCCTTGCCTACCCTGATGCTGACCCAGGCCTGGCACCCGCGTTTCGACAAGGATCCGGCGCATCGCTGGCTGCGTGAAACGCTCAAGGCGTGCTGTGACGAGACCTGGCTGGCCGCACAACCCACCTGAAATTGAACACTGTCCCCTGTGGGAGCGAGCCTGCTCGCGATAGGGGCATCACATTCAATATAGATGTTGACTGAACCTGAACCACCGCTATCGCGAGCAGGCTCGCTCCCACAGGGGTTTTGTATTGCTGCATAGAGCGCACTTATAACCTGCCCATAAGTCAATTTTCGTCAGGTTCCACACTTCTTAAAATGCTTCGGTATTCAACCCCCGGAGCTTGCAGCAAATGACTTCCCTCACGGTCACGGCACCTCTCGCCGCGGCCAGTCCGGCCGCCGTTACGCCTCCGGTCTTCGGCCCGCGGATCATCATCGGTCTGGTCGGCGTATTGCTGGCGGTGTTGGTGTCGGGCCTCAACGAGATGGTGACCAAGGTCGCGCTGGCTGACATTCGCGGCGCATTGGCGATCGGCTACGACGAGGGCACCTGGCTGGTTGCCAGTTACACGGCGACCTCGGTAGCCGCCATGGCCTTCGCGCCCTGGTGCGCGGTGACGTTCTCGCTGCGGCGTTTCACCCTCTGCGCCATCAGCGCCTTCACCCTGCTGGGCGTGTTGTGCCCGTTCGCTCCGACCTACGAAAGCCTGCTGGTTATGCGCACCTTGCAAGGCCTGGCCGGCGGCGCACTTCCGCCGATGCTGATGACCGTCGCGCTGCGCTTTTTACCGGCCAACGTGAAGCTATACGGTCTGGCGGGGTATGCGCTGACGGCCACCTTCGGCCCAGGGCTCGGGACCCCTCTGGCCGGTTTGTGGACCGAGTACGTCGGCTGGCAATGGACCTTCTGGCAAATCATCGCACCGTGCCTGATTGCCATGGCGGCCGTGGCCTACGGCTTGCCGCAGGATCCGCTGCGTCTGGAGCGCTTCAAGCAATTCAACTGGCGCGGCTTGTTGCTGGGTTTTCCGGCGATTTGCATGCTGGTGATCGGCATTCTGCAAGGCAATCGGCTGGACTGGTTCGAGTCGAGCCTGATCTGCGGATTGCTCGGCGGTGGGTTGCTGCTGTTGGTACTGTTTTTGATCAATGAATGGTCGCAGCCGATCCCGTTTTTCAAGATGCAGATGCTCGGCATCCGCAACCTGTCGTTCGCCTTGTTGACCCTAGCCGGCGTGTTGGTCGTGCTGCTGGCAGTGATCATCATCCCGTCCAGCTATCTGGCGCAGGTCCAGGGTTATCGCCCGGTTCAGACCGCGCCGATCATGTTGCTGGCGGCCCTGCCGCAGTTGATCGCGCTGCCGTTGGTGGCGGCGCTGTGCAACCTGCGTTGGGTCGATTGCCGCTGGGTGCTGGGGCTCGGCTTGAGCATGTTGGCGCTGTCATGCATCGGCGGTTCGCAGCTCACCTCGGTGTGGATTCGCGACGATTTCTACGCGTTGCAATGGCTGCAAATCTTCGGTCAACCCATGGCGGTTCTGCCGTTGCTGATGCTCTCGACCGGCAGCATCACGCCGATGGAAGGCCCGTATGCCTCGGCTTGGTTCAACACCGTGAAAGGCCTGTCAGCGGTGGTCGCCACCGGGGTGATCGAGGCGTTGACCACGTCGCGGCTGCATTTCCATTCGACCATGCTGGTGGACAACCTCGGCAACTCCCCTCTGACCAACAGCGACAGCGCCGGCCTTGCCCATCGGCTGCATGACCAGGCTGTGGTGCTGACGGCATCGGATCTTTATCTGTGCATGGCCGGCGTCGCGCTGACGTTGATCTTGCTGATTTTCTGGCTGCCGACGCGGATTTATCCACCGCGCTCACCGACATGAATGCTTCACAGAAACAGAAGGTTTTTATGACGACTCAAACAAAGCAAAAAGTGGCTGTCGGCGTCGCCGCAGTGGTGGCGGTCGGCGTGCTGATTTACCTGCTGGCGCCAGGCGTTTTCGGTAAGCGCACCCAGCAGAACACCAATGATGCCTTTGTCTCGGCGGACTTCACCTTGGTGGTGCCTCGCGTGGCGGGTTTCATCAAGGAAGTGCTGGTGGAAGACAACCAGCAGGTCAAGGCCGGGCAGTTGCTGGCGTTGATCGATGACCGCGACCTGCGTGCCGCCGCCCAAGCCGCCGATGCCGAAACGCTGGTGGCCAGGGCGCAACTGCAAAATGCTAAGGCGACCCTTGAACGCCAGACGTCGGTGATCGCTCAGGCCCAGGCCACGGTGGTGTCGGCCAAGGCTGAAATGGCCTTCGCCGAGCATGAACTGAACCGCTACAATCACCTCGCCGGGGTCGGTGCCGGCACTGTGCAGAATGCTCAGCAAGCGCGCACGCGCATCGATCAGGCCTCCGCGCGGTTGGCCAATGTCACGGCGGTGCTGGCGGCGGAACGCAAGCAAGTGGAGATCCTCACCGCTCAGCGCGACGCGGCCGACGGTGGATTGAAGCGGGCGCAAGCGGCGCTGGAAATGGCCAGCTACGAGTTGTCTTACACGCGCATCGTTGCCCCTCAGGACGGCATGGTGGGCGAGCGGGCGGTGCGGGTCGGCGCTTACGTGACGCCGGGCAGCAAGATTCTGGCGGTGGTGCCGCTGGCACAGGCTTACGTGGTCGCCAATTTCCAGGAAACCCAACTGACCGACGTGAAGCCTGGGCAGGATGTGCAAGTGCGTGTCGACAGCCTCGGAGGCGAGGTCCTGACGGGGCGCGTCGAGAGCATCGCGCCGGCGACCGGTGTGACGTTTGCGTCGATCAAACCGGACAATGCCACCGGCAACTTCACCAAGGTGGTGCAGCGAATTCCGGTGAAGATCATTCTGGATCCGGGGCAGGCATTGGCCGAGCGGTTGCGGGTGGGGATGTCGGTGGAGGCGAGGATTGATACGGCCAGTGAGGCGACTGCGTCCGAGGTGGTTCAGCGATGAAGATCTTCGTTGGCCACTGGCCTCAACTCACCCTGTGCGCCTCGCTGGTCATGAGCCTTTCCGCCTGCACTGTCGGCCCCGACTTCCAGAAGCCTCAACCCCAAAAAATCACTGAATGGTCAAAACCATCAAAAGCCGCCGCCAGCGAAGCGGTATCCACCGACATGAACGAACGCTGGTGGGACGTCTTCAACGACCCAAAACTCTCGGCCCTGATCCAGCGCGCCTTGACCGATAACCTCGATCTGAAACTCGCCAGCAGCCGCTTGCAGCAAAGCCGTGCGGCGCGTCAGGTCATCACGGCCGACCGTTATCCGAATACCGCCGCCACCGGCAGCTACGGGCGCAAACGCAACAGCGGAGAAGGTCTGAACGACCCATCAGGCAACAACGGTGATTCGGCGTTCAACCTCTGGGACGCCGGCTTCTCCGCTTCCTGGGAACTGGATTTCTGGGGCCGTGTGCGCCGCGAAACCGAAGCCGCCGATGCGACCCTGGAAGTCGCGGAAAACGATCGCCGTGGGGTGCTGCTGTCGGTGCTCGCCGAAACCGCTCAGGACTATATTCAACTGCGCGGCGTGCAGAGCACGCGGGCCGTTACCGAGCAAAACCTCGAGGTCGCCCGACACAGCCTGAAACTCTCGCAACTGCGTCTGGCCGACGGCGTTGCCACTGACCTTGATGTCGCCGAAGCGGCTGCCCAAGTCGCCGCCATCGAGTCGCGTCTGCCCGCGCTGGAACAGCGCCAGTCACAACTGATCAACGCCCTGAGCTTGTTGATGGGCGAACCGCCTCAAGCGCTCCAGGCCGAGTTATCCACAGACGCCCCCGTGCCTTCGACACCGCGCCAGGTCGCCATTGGCCTGCCGTCGCAATTGGCTGAACGCCGCCCGGATATTCGTCAGGCCGAAGCCCGACTGCACGCCGCTACTGCGAGCATCGGCGTGGCCAAGGGGGACTTCTATCCGCGGATTACCCTGTCGGGCAACATCGGTTCGCAAGCCATGCAACTGAGCGATTTCGGCTCCTGGGGCTCGCGCTCGTTCGGCATCGGCCCGCAATTCAGCCTGCCGCTGTTCGATGGCGGCCGCCTGCGCGGGGTCCTGAACTTACGCGAGGCCCAGCAACAGGAAGCCGCCATCGCTTACCAGCAAACCGTCCTGCGCGCCTGGCATGAAATCGACGATCAACTGAGCGCCTATAACGCCAGCCAACTACGCCGCGACAGCCTCGCCGAAGCTGTCCGCCAAAACCGGATCGCCCTGCGCACCGCGCAGCAGCAATATGTGGAAGGGGTGGTGGATTTCGTTAACGTACTGACAGTGCAAGGCGCCTTGTTGGCGACACAGGAGCAGTTTGTCGAGAGCTCGACCGGGGTGTCGCTGGCGATGGTGGGTTTGTATAAGGCGTTGGGTGGGGGATGGGAGTCGGTGTATCCGTTGGCTAGTGTCGTTACCAGTAATCCGGTTTGATGGCGGGAGCCTTATGGGTCGGTACTCGTGCCTGAAATTGGTGTACCTGCAACTCTTCAGAGGTGACGACACGCCGCATCCAGTGAGAGTGCTCCTTCAAAGAACCTGGTGATGGGCGGTTTAACTCGGCACGGTGAGGAAGAATGACCCCGACTTTCATGTCAGGAAAATCTTCTCGAATTGCTTTCAGGGCTGGAGTCATGTCTGTGTCACTGGATACCAGGACTAGCTGTTCGATTTGTTTATTAGCATGGAACTTGGACTGTCTTGCGGCTGTGCGATACATGCTGATCGCAATATGGACATCTGTCTCTTTCTCTTCAAGCTTCCAGATGTCGACTTTGTCTTGGCGAGAGGCGCCAGTTTTTCTGTCAATGAAGCGAGGTGCTTTCGCGGGCTCAAGCTTATGGCGACCGTAGTGAACGGCAACGTTGGTTGCTTTTAATGCACGCAAATAGGTGTCTTGAGCTTCTTTGGAGGCTCGGCCGCGAGTTGCAAGCTCTGGCTTGACGGATGAGGTGAAGTAATCAACCGAGATTAATGAGCTTTGGGGATTCTCGATGTAAGCGACATGGCCCAGCAAACTTTTCAGATTGAGCCATTTGTATGGCGTGCCCGCGAGTAATCCATAGAACACGTTGTAGCCATCGACAAAAAACGCGGTTCGCACAAACTCAATCCTCTGAAACGAAAAAACCGGCCGAAGCCGGTTTCTTCACCCCAACGGCCAGTGAATTTAATCTCTGCGTACGGGGTTCAGTTGGGGAATCCTAAGTCTGGTGTGTCATATACGTCAACCCAATGGCTGATCAACATTTGACTCGATTGAAGGATTTCCAGCGCCGGCGAGTCAGTTTTCATCACCGGCCTGCGTCATGGTCAAGGCGTTATCGGCCTGAGTTATTAGTAATTGCTACCGGAAGAGTGTTGAGATGCTGCATTTCGATAAAGGTTTGAAGTGTCGATCGCTGCTCTCCGTATCGATTGAAAGTACGTTCCCAATCTGATGTGGGATTTATTACCGATAGTTACTGAAGGAAAGCCCACGTTTTCGTGCTGAGAAATCAGGCAATTTTGAAACAGCACATTTCTATCCAAGGACATCTATCCACTTGACGCCTACCCACCCTGTCATAGACTCCGCTCATCCGTCAGGGAGATACGGTTATGCGGCGTTTTTGTGTTTGGGTTATTGGATTGACCGTTGTGTCCTGCGCAGTACACGCGCAAACGCCCGCGCCAGACGATCCGTTGTTGGAAAACAGCACCGCTGGCAGCAATGCGACAACCAGCAGCGAGGCCCGGGGCGTGTTGCGTGCCCGGGATCAGGCGGTGCTCGCCAGTGAGTTGTCCGGGCGCATTGTCGAGCTGCCGTTCAGTGAGGGCGAGTCGTTCAAGAAGGGCGATACGCTGGCGCGTTTCGATTGTTCCGCTTATCAGGCCCAGCTCAATGCGGCGCAGGCTGCCAACCGTGGTGCGGGTGAAGAGTTGTCCCACAACAAACAGCTGGCGGCGTTGAATTCGGTCGGGCGTTTTGAAGTGGCGCGGGCCCAAGCCAAAGTCAGCGAGACGCAGGCGCAGTCTCAGGTTTATCAGGTTCAGGTGAAACGCTGCAGCGTGCTGGCGCCGTTCGATGGCCAGGTCGTCGAGCGCAAGGTCAAACGCTATGAAAGCGTGGCGGCCGGTGCACCGTTGCTGGATGTGGTAGACAATCGAACGCTGGAGATCCATCTGCTGGTGCCGTCACGCTGGATGGCCCGGCTCAAGCCCGGTCAGACCTTCAGCTTTGTCCCCGATGAAACCGGTCAACCGCTGGATGCCACAGTCAAACGCCTCGGCGCTCGAATTGATGAAGGCAGCCAGACCTTGTTGCTGGTTGCAACACTGCCCAATGCCAACGGTTTGCTGGCCGGCATGAGCGGCACGGCGCGTTTCGCGGAGCTTAAATGAACGCGCCCGCTGCGAGCGGTGCCGAACAGGTCTTCGCCAGGTTTCTTGATCTCGAACGCCTGACCCGCGCTGCGCGCACGCCTGCGCAACTGGCCTACAGCCTGGTCAATGACGGGCAGGCGCTATTTGGTTTTCGTCATGCGGCGCTGTTGATTGCCGGCAAGGTGCAGGCGGTGACGGGTGTCAGTGCCGTCGACCCGAATGCGCCATTCGTGGCGTTCGTCGAGCAGGCCGTGGCGCAATTGTTCAAGGCCGGTGTGCTGAAGCAGGCAAGGGTGATACCGGCGAATGTCCTCAGCGAATCGATTCAGGCCGATTGGCAAAGTCTTTCGGCGGCTCAGGTGTTTTGGCTGCCGCTGATCGATCACCAGGGCGAGGTATTCGGTGGGCTGTGGCTGGCGCGGGACCTGCCGTGGAACCCTTCCGAGCAAGTGCTGCTGTCGCAACTGGGCGACACTTACAGCCATGCCTGGTTGGCGCTGCAACCGCGCAAACCGTGGCGGCTACGCTGGACCCGAAAACGTCGGGTGGCACTGGTCGCCGTGCTGTTGCTCGGGTTGCTGATCCCGGTGCGCCAATCGGTGCTGGCGCCGGCAGAAGTGGTTCCATTGGGTGGCCGGGTGGTGGCTGCGCCCTTGGACGGCGTGATTGCCGAATTCCTGGTCAAACCCAATCAGACGGTCAAAGCCGGCGACCTGTTGCTGCGCTTCGAAAGCACCACGCTCAAGGCCCAGGCCGATGTGGCCGAACGCGCCTTGGGGGTGGCCGAAGCTGAACTGAAGGCCAATTCCCAACGCTCGTTCGCCGATGCCGAGTCCAGCTCGAAGATCGATCTGCTGGCTGCGCGAGTCGAGCAAAAACGCGCCGAACGGGATTACGCCCGCGAATTGCTCAAACGCAGTGAAGTCCGCGCCGAGCGCGGCGGTATCGCGGTGTTCGCCGATGCGGAACGCTGGACCGGCAAGCCGGTGCAGACCGGCGAGCGGCTGATGGAAATTGCTGACCCGACCCAAGCCGAGTTGCGCATCGAACTGGCGGTGGGCGACGCGATATCCCTTGAGCCCGGCGCGCAAGTCGCGCTGTTTCTCGACAGCGATCCGTTGCAGCGGCACTTGGCGAAACTCGAACGCTCGGCTTATGAGGCGCAACCCACCGCTGCCGGACAACTGGCTTATCGCCTGGATGCGAATTTCGAGGGCGCACCGCCGCGCATCGGCCTGCGCGGCACCGCTAAAATTTTCGGCGACCGTGCTCCGCTGGCGTTGTACCTGCTGCGTCGACCTCTGGCCGGGTTGCGCCAGAGTGTGGGGCTTTAGATGAGCCTGCCGAGCCTGCGGGCCGACTTGCAACTGTCCGTGGCGACTCCGGCCCTCGATGGCTCGCCGCGCTGGACCTTAGCCGACCCGGTGCGCGGGCGCTATTTCAAACTCGGTGCCGCCGCGATGCGGTTGCTGCGTCATTGGTCGTTGGGGGATCCCGAGCAGGTGTTACGCGCCGCCAACCGCGAGCCCGGGTTGCCACTCGATGGCGCGGAGCTTGAGCAGTTGCTGGGCTTTTTGCGTGGCCACGACCTGATCAGCGCACTCGATCCGCAACAGCGCGCCAGTTACAGCCTGAAGGCGGCCGCCCAGCGTCAGACGCTGTGGCAGATTCTGCTGCACCAATACCTGTTTTTCCGCATTCCCCTGTGGCGCCCCGACGCTTTTCTCAATCGTGCCTGGCCATGGATCGAGCGCTTCGGCCCGCGGACGCTGCGCTACGGGTTGCCCGTGACGTTGGGGCTCGGGGTGTTTCTGGTGTCGCGGGACTGGCAGCGGTTTATCGCCACCTTCCCGCATCTGTTCAGTCTCGGCGGCGCTCTGGCGTTCGGTGTGGCGCTGTTTTTCGCCAAGCTCTGTCACGAGTTCGGCCACGCCTTCATGGCCAAGCGCGCGGGTTGTCGGGTGCAGAGCATGGGCGTGGCGTTCATGGTGTTGCTACCGATGTTTTACACCGACGTCAGTGATGCCTGGCGGGTCAATGATCGTCGTGCGCGACTGTTGATCGGCGCCGGTGGTGTGCTGGCGGAATTGCTACTGGCGAGCATTGCACTGCTGGTCTGGTCATTGCTGCCGGACGGTCCCGGGCGCACCGCTGCATTCATGCTCGCCAGTGCCACCTGGATCACCACGCTGGTGATCAACCTCAACCCGTTCATGCGCTTTGATGGTTACTTTTTGCTCAGCGACTTTTGGGAAGTGGACAACCTTCAAGGGCGAGCCTTTGCCTTGTGTCGTTGGCGGTTGCGCGAGTTTTTGTTCGGCTATGGGGCTGCGGCGCCGGAGCCCTGGTCGCCGAAGATGCAGCGTCGATTGCTGATCTGGGGCTATGGCGCGTGGCTGTGGCGTGCGGCGTTGTTTCTCGGGATCGCGCTGGCGGTCTATCACCTGTTCTTCAAGGTGTTGGGGATTTTCCTGATGCTGGTGGAGCTGGTTTGGTTCATCTTCTTGCCGATCTTGAGTGAGTGGCGGCAATGGTGGAGCCGACGGGAGCAGGCCTATGTCCCCCGCGTGTTGCTCAGCGGTCTGGCCTTGCTCGGACTGGTGCTGGTGCTGGTTTTGCCGTGGCGCAGTGCGGTGGAGCTGCCGACGATGCTGGAAGCGGGACGCGCCAGTGCGTTGCACGCGCCCGTCGCGGCGCGGGTCAAAACGGTGAACGTGCATGACGGTCAGGTGGTTGCCCAGGGTGAGGTGCTGATCGAACTGGAATCGCCGGACCTGGACTCGCGCCAGGCCATCGTCCGGCGTGAAATCCAGATCCAGCAGTTGCAGATGCGCCGTCAGGCCAGTCGCAGCGAAACCGCCGCCGACGCCGGGATTATCGAGCAACGCCTGGCGGAGGCGGTGGCCGACTATCGCGGGCTGGCCGCCCAGCGTGAACGTCTGCTGCTGCGCGCGCCCCACGCCGGCACCGTGCGCGATCTGTTGCCGCAACTGGTGGCAGGTCGCTGGTTGTCGACCAAAGATCCCCTGGCGCGGGTCGTTGAAGACGGTGCACGGTTGCGTGGCTATCTGGCCGAAGCCGAACTGTGGCGCGTGGCGCCGGGGGCCACCGGGCGGTTCATTGCTGATGATCCGATGCACCCGGCGATCGCCGTGCGATTGACCGAAATCGACACCAATGGCGCGGCCTATGTCGATCAGGAAGCGCTGACGTCTGATCACCACGGGCCGATTGCCGTGCGCCGGGATGCGCATCAACGGGCTGAGCCGGTGCAGGGACAATACGGGGCGCGGTTGAGCACCCTCGAAGCCGCGCCGACGCCGATGCAACCCTTGCGCGGCGTGGTGGTGTTGCGGGGCAGCGGCGAGTCGTTGTTGGGCGTGGCCTGGCGCCGCATGGCGGCGCTGGGTGTCAGGGAAAGCGGTTTCTAAGGAGAGCAGGTGATGGCGAATACCGAATCAGTGGCGGCCGATGGCTTGGTGGTTCGGCCCTCACGGACCAGCGATGGGCCTTTTTTGCACAGTCTTTACCAGGCTGCGCGGCCGGATCTGCAATGGATCGACGGCGATCGAGAAGTGATTGAGCAGGTGGTCGCCCAGCAATTTCAGGTGCAGGAACAGGGATTGGGGGAGCGATTCCCAAACGCGATGCATTACGTGATTGAAAAGCTCGACACAGCCATCGGCGCGCTGACCACCGATTTTGGCCCCAATGAAATTCGCGTGTTGTACCTGGCATTCATTCCACAGGCCCGCGGCCAGGGTTTTGGCCGCAAGGTGCTGCAAGGTGTGCAACAAGCCGCCCAACAGATCCGCTGCCCGGTGGCCACGGTGGTCTGGGCCAACAATCCCCATGCGCGCCAGCATTACCTGGCGCTGGGGTTTCAGGTTGAAGAGTGCAGCCCGGCGGCGGAGCGGTTGGTGTGGTATCCACAAGGCTGAATCCACCCCCGCCCCCTGTAGGAGCGAGCCTGCTCGCGATGGCGGAGTATCAGTCACCATAGATGTGAATGAACCACCGCCATCGCGAGCAGGCTCACTCCTACAATGGGATTTCGGTATGTTCAGTTGAAGGCGATATAGAAATACCCCATGTCCGGATCACGGCCCATGGCCGGCACACGAGAGACAAAAATGCCCTGCACCTGACCCAGCATCGGTAACTCCAGCGTGCATAACCCATCCACAAACGCTGTGGGTTCCAGGCTGTTGAACTCGACACTGAACGGCACGCGCTCGCTGTTTGGCATCCGCGAATGGGGCGTTTCTTCAAGCGTGTCGATATGGATCGACAACTCACTGCCATCCGGCAGCCGCAGCGAGCCTGTCTTGCCCAGCAGGGTCTGAAACTGTTGGCTTTGAACCTGTTGCAACATGGCGTCACTCCCGAAAAACGGCCGGGGGATGGGTATCCCCCGGCCAGACCTCAATTGCGAGAAGGGAACAACCCGTTCAAGGCGATGCTGAAGTTGAGCACCAGGAATGGGTTCATCGTTTCCATCGGCAAACCGTTACCGGCCGACGAGATTTCCCCCGTCACGGCAGTGGCCACGCCCTTCAGCGGTACCGCCGCAGCGCCTTGCGCATCAGAGAAGATGCTCGCCGAGCCCGGGCCGCCGCCCGAAGCACCGATGTACGAGTTGGTCGCGGTTGGAGTGGTGACCGGGTTGCTCGCCGGGCTGGCCAGTTGCAGGGTGGTGGTGGCCGTCAGCCCGGACAAGGCATGGGTGTGATTCGGCAGGTTGGTGATGGTCGCGGTGACGTTCTCGGTCCCGGAGAGTTCGCCAATGACCCGTGGTGTCAGGTTCAGCCCGTTGCCCATGCACACCGGCATTCGGCCTTGCAGGTTGGGTAGCATGAAGTTGGTGGAGCCATTGCCGCCGAAGTTGACGCCGAGCAGGGCAAATAGCGCGTTGTATTGCTGGACCGCCAGCGTCTGACCGTTGCACAGGGCCCAGCCGTTGGGAGCAAAGTTAAAGGCGAAAGGCTGAATAGTGCCCATGAATACTTCCATAGTTCCTTATCCCTCAGGTTAGTGTCTGAAGCGTCACGTAAGGCCCGGTTATCCGGGCGGATCGCGCTGATCAGCCGACTCCATTCATCTCCGTGGCTGGGTCACGCCAAGCCAGAGCGTAGTAGATCCGGATGATTGCCGAATGTCGTTGGTCGTAAAGCCAGCATCGACGACGGCGCTGACGCTGACCTACAGTGATGACACGCTTCACGCTTTTTCACTGGCAGTCCCGAGGGGAGCAATGGAGGCGTACAGAGAATTGCCACTTGAGGGCACCCAAGGCCCGCAAGCGACACCCGGTGCCTGGGCGAGCGTCAAGCGCTTGCTTCGGTGGGTGCGCGAACATTGGCTGTTGCCGATCCTCGCGTTGGCCGCGCTGGTGCGTTTCTACGACCTGACGGCGGCGGCTATCTGGGGCGACGAAGGTTCCAGCCTGCTGATGAGCCAGTTTTCGCTCGGCGGGATCTGGCTGCACGCCGCGTACGATGTCCACCCGCCGCTGTATTTCATGCTGCTGCACGGCTGGGTCGAGCTGTTCGGCGACGGTATATTTTCGATCCGCAGTTTCAGCGCGCTGCCCGGGATCGCCACGGTGTGGCTCGGCTTCTGGCTGATGGACTTGCTCGCCACGGTGTGGCTCGGCTTCTGGCTGATGGACTTGCTCGCCACCCGGCGTGCCGCGCTGCTGGCCGGTTTGCTGTTGGCGCTGCTGCCAACGGCGGTGCGATACAGCCAGGAAGTGCGGATGTACTCACTGCTGGGCCTGTGGCTGATCGGTGCGACGATTGCGCTGGTCTACTGGATCCGATACCCCCGGCGCACGCGTTATCTGGTGGCGTATGTGCTGCTCATGACAGCGGCGTTCTACACCCATTACTTCACCGCCCTGTGCGTGCTTTGCCATTGGCTGTATCTGGGGGTGATCCGCCTGCAACCAGGTTACCGCTTGCGGCATATTCAACGCCCCGGCTGGTGGCTGGCGAACGTGGCGATTGTGTTGTTGTACTTGCCTTGGGTGCCGAGCCTGATCGATCTGGTCCAGCACATGGATCAGCTCAAGGCCAATGGCGATGTGGGATGGGAGGCACCGGTCACGTTCGGCTCGTTGCCGTCGATGATCTGGTCGTTTCTGATTCAGGACGATGGCGAGAACCTGCCGACCCTGATTTTCAGCACGTTACCTTTGGCGTTGCTGGCCTTGATGTGGGTGGCGCTGGCGCGGGATCGCAGCGTGATTCGGGGCAGTGCGCTGGTGGTGATCTACACCGTTGTGCCGTTGCTGGTAGTGTTTGGGGTGTCGTTTGTCTCGCCGGTGTTCATCGAGCGTTACCTCACCGCCTACGCCCTCGGCCTGCCAATGATTGCCGCACTGGCCATTGATCGCCTGTACTCAGGGGCCCGGGTGTTGGCCATGACAGTGCTGGTGTTGTTTGCCGGTGTCGAACTGGTGGGCCTGAATAACAACGCCACGGTCGATAGCAACGACCAGTTCAACGTCATGGTCAATTACGTCAACCAGCACTTCGTTGCCGGTGACCGCATCGTCACCAGCGACATGCTTTGGTACCTCAGCTACGTCTATTACAACCGCACCGACGCCAAGCCGTTGCTGTACACGCCACCGTTATCAGGCGGTGCCTCGAGCCGGCCGAGTGCTTATGGTTTCGGCACGTTGGTGACCCCGGACATTTACCTCGATAGCCTTGGCACCTTGCCCAAAGGCACGGGGCGCGTGTGGTTGATCGGCACTGTCGGTGTGCCGGACGAGTTCGCCCCGTTGCCCGCCGGCTGGCGGAGCGTTGGCCAAACGCAGGCAGGAGGCGCCAATGCGCGCTTGTTCGTGTTGCGTTAAGTCAGTAACAAAAATCGTGTTTTTCAGACGATTTAGCTTCGATTTGATATCAAAACACTACTACTGCTTCGGCCATTCATAGTCTACGCTCCGTCATACATAAAGGACTGATGATCAGGTGAAGGGATGCAGCAGTACCACTTTATCTCCGGCTTGCCGCGTTCAGGCTCGACCCTGCTTTCTGCAATCCTGTTGCAGAACCCGCGTTTCCACGCCGGCATGACCAGCCCCGTTGGCGCGCTGTTTTCAGGTGTTCTGGAACAGTGCAGCGCCGGCAGTGAGTTTGGCGCGGTGATCGATACCGATCTGCGCCGACGCTTATTGCGCGGTCTGTTCGACTCCTTCTACGCCGACAAGGCCGACAAACCGGTGGTGTTCGACACCAACCGGCTATGGAGTTCGCGCTTGCCGGCCATCAGCGACCTGTTCCCGCAAGCCAAGGTCATTGCCTGTGTGCGCAATGTCGCCTGGGTCATGGACAGCATCGAGCGTTTGTACCGCGCCAACCCCTTTGAAAACACCAAACTGTTCGGCGACGCGATCGAGCGCAACACCGTCTACAGCCGTTGCGAAACCCTGGCCCAGCGCAATCGCCTGGTGGGATTTGCCTGGGCTGCGCTCAAGGAAGCCTATTACGGCGAACACGCCGAGTCGCTGCTGATCGTCGACTACGACCTGCTGACTCAGGCGCCGGATCGGGTGATGCGGCTGGTCTACGACTTCATCGGCGAACCCTGGTTCGAGCATGACTTTGACCACCTCGCTTACGACGCGCCAGCGTTCGACCAGGCCCTGGGGGTTTCGGGCCTGCACAAGGTCAAGCCGAGGGTCGAACTGCAATCGCGGCGAACGATTTTGCCGCCGGACTTGTTCAAGCAGTACGCAGAATTGTCCTTCTGGCTCGATGGCTCAGCCAGCGCCGCCAATGTCATTCGCATGAAAGCCGATGCCGCGATCAGTTGATCGCGGCATTTTCATTTTCGCGTCACGAAAGTTCGAGTCCGGGTGAGCAGCATGTGGTGGAGCAAAGGCAAGTCGCGGGTTACCGAAGGTGCACGGGCGCTGGCCTCGCCCATGATCATGTCCCTGGAGCCGCGAATGTTGTTCGACGGCGCGGTCGCGGCCACCGTGGCGGATGCCGCCCAGCCTGAAAGCCATCCCACGGCCGACGCGGCGAAAGCGCCGGCGAATGATCAGCCGGTCGCCAGCAAAGACACCCACGGCCAGGCCGATGCCACGCCGGCTTCAACACCTGTTGCCGTACCGGGGCAGAGCGTGGTGTTCGTCGATTCCCGGGTCAAGGACGCCGACAGCCTGCTCAAAGGCGTGGCGCCTGGCACTCAAGTGGTTCAGCTGGACGCGAGCCGGGACGGTCTGCAACAGATTGCCGATTATCTGGATACCCATCAGGGCATCAGTTCCGTGCAAATCATTGCTCACGGCAACGCGGGCGACCTGTGGCTGGGCGACAGCTATCTGTCGGCCGACAACGTCGCGGCCCGCAGTGCGGTGCTGGCGGAAATCGGCAAGGACATGAATGCCGGCGGCGACATCATGATCTACGGCTGCTACACCGCCGAAGGTGAGCGAGGCTTGAGTTTTGTCGATTCCCTCGCGCAGCTGACCGGCCGTGATGTAGCCGCTTCCAGCAACCGCACCGGGATCGGCGGCGACTGGGACCTGGAAATTGTCACCGGCAACATCGAAAGCGCCAACGTGCTGTCGACCACGGCCATGAGTGAATATCAGTGGGGCCTGGCGACCTGGACTGCTACCAACAACGGCAACACCGGTATCGGCTCGTTGCGTGCCGCCATCGCCTCGGCGCAGAACGGCGATATCGTCACCTTCAACGCCAGCATGACGGTGCAGCTGACGTCCGAACTGCTGATCAACCAGAACATCACCGTCGATGGCGACTTGAACAACGACGGCGTGGCTGACGTAATTCTCGACGGTCAGTACCGGACGCGGGTGATTGAAATTGCCGCGGGCAGAACCGTGACCCTTGATGGCCTGGTGATTACTCGTGGCCTGGTGGCGGGAACGGGCGGCAACGGTGGCTACGGTGCCACAGGGGCAATGGCCGGGGGGATTTTCAACGCCGGCATCCTGACCCTTAACAACGTCAGCGTGACCTCCAATGCCGCTTCCGGCGGCGGTGGCGGCGGCGGTGTCACGGGTGCTTTTTACGGCGGTGGCGGTGGTGGTGGCGGCGGTTTGGGCGGTCAGAACGGTGGGCATGGTGGCTCGGCCGGGCCGGGCACCGGCACGTTGGGCGGCCAGGCTGGCAGCGCCAATGCCGGCGGCTACGGTGGCGGTTATGACGCGACCCACATGGGCGGTCGCGGTGGCACCAGTACTGGCGGCGCGGGCGGGCTGGGCGTGTCCTATTACAGTAACGGCGGTAACGGCTCGACGGCCACCAATGGCACGATTTCCATTGGCGGCGGGGGCGGTGGCGCCGGTTGGGACAAAGTCGGTGGCGCTGGCGGCAATGCGGCGGGCGGGATCTACAACGCCAGCAGCGGCACCATTACCATCATCGGCACTTCGACCATCAGCAACAACATCGGCGCCGGTGGTGGCGGTGGCGGTGGCGGTGGCCAAGGCAGCAATGCCAGCAATGGCGGCATCGGCGGTCGGGGCGTCGGCGCGATCTGGAACAAAGGCACGCTGCTGATCACGGCCTCCAACTTCGCGGCCCTGGCTGGTAATGCCGCGGCCAGTGGAGCAGGCGGTACCGCGCAGGGTGGAGGTACAACCGGCACTTCGCCGACCTCCGTCGCGACTATCTTCAACGACGGAGGTGTACTCAACACCGCGTATGCGCCGCCGCCGACCGCAACCATTGTGGTCGCTGACACCACCCTGAGCATCGGCGAAACGTCCTTGGTGACGATCACCTTTTCCGAGGCCGTGACCGGTTTCACCAACGCCGACCTGACCATTGCAAATGGCACCCTGAGCGCCGTCAGCAGCGCCGATGGCGGCATCACCTGGACGGCCACCTTCACGCCGACCGCGAGCATTTCCGATACGACCAACCTCATCACCCTGGACAACACCGGGGTGAACAACGGCCTGGGCACGGCCGGCGTCGGTACCACGAACTCCAATAACTACGTGGTCGACACCTTGCGCCCAACCGTCGGCATCGTGTTCACCGACACCGCGCTGAAGATCGGCGAAACGTCGCTGGTGACCTTCACCTTCAGCGAGGCCGTGACAGGTTTTACCAACGCGGACCTGACGATTGCCAACGGCACCTTGTCGGCCGTGAGCAGCAGCGATGGCGGCATCACCTGGACGGGCACCTTCACGCCAACCGCCAGCATCACTGACGCGACCAACCTGATCACCCTCGATAACACCGGGGTCAGCGACCTGGTCGGCAACGCCGGCAGCGGCACCACCGATTCGAACAATTACGCCATCGATACCGTGCGCCCGACCGCGACCATCGTGGTGGCCGACACGGCACTGAAAATCGGCGAAACGTCGCTGGTGACCATCACCTTCAGCGAAGCCGTCAGCGGTTTCACCAACGCCGACCTGACGATTGCCAACGGCACGTTGAGCGCGGTGAGCAGCAGCGATGGCGGCATCACCTGGACGGCGACCTTCACACCGACTGCCAGCGTCAATGACACAACCAACCTGATCACCCTGAACAACACAGGGGTCAGCGACCTGGCGGGCAACGCCGGCAGCGGCACCACCGATTCCAACAACTACGCCATCGATACATTGCGTCCAACGGCAACCATCGTGGTGGCGGACACCGCATTGAGAATCGGTGAGACCTCGCTGGTGACCATCACCTTCTCCGAGGCGGTGAGCGGTTTCACCAACGCCGACCTGACTATCGCCAACGGCACATTGACGGCCGTGAGCAGCAGCGACGGCGGAATTACCTGGACGGCGACCTTCACGCCGACCGCCAGCATCAACGACACAACCAACCTGATCACCCTGAACAACACCGGGGTCAGCGACCTGGCGGGCAACGCCGGCAGCGGCACTACCGATTCGAACAACTACGCCATCGACACCGTGCGGCCAACGGCAACCATCGTGGTGGCGGACACCGCATTGAGAATCGGCGAAACCTCGCTGGTCACCATCACCTTCTCTGAAGCGGTCAGCGGTTTCACCAACGCCGACCTGACGATTGCCAACGGCACGTTGACGGCCGTGAGCAGCAGCGATGGCGGCATCACCTGGACCGCGACCTTTACCCCGAGCGCCAGCATCAACGACACGACCAACCTGGTCACCCTGAACAACACCGGCATCGCGGATCTAGCGGGCAACGCCGGCAGCGGCACTACCGATTCCAATAACTACGCCATCGACACGGTGCGTCCGACGGCCACGATTGTGCTGGCCGATACCACCCTGACCGCGGGCGAAACCTCGCTGGTGACCATCACCTTCTCCGAGGCCGTCAGTGGTTTCACCAACGCTGACCTGACGATTGCCAATGGCACGTTGACGGCTGTGAGCAGCAGCGACGGTGGCATCACCTGGACCGCGACCTTCACGCCTACCGTCGGCGTGAATGACCTGACCAACGTCATCACCCTGGCCAATACCGGCGTGGCCGACCTTGCCGGTAACACCGG
>NZ_JBXAJV010000032.1:0-34746 GCF_058797635.1 Pseudomonas sp. GW823-FHT02C02
CGAGTGAAATCGAGCAGCTGCTTCCGCATAAGTGGCAGCCGGTTTAATCACGCAAGACGTGTTGCCCGGACGCATACAGGAAGCTTAGGCCAATATTACAGTTGTGTCAGGTTGCGATATTTCTCTTGAGGAATACGCTATTTAATCCGTAAGGTTTCGATCTTCCAACGTTACACCCCTATTTATTGAGTATCAGTTGAGGTGCCTACCATTGTAAGTATCCGATAGCTTTCAAGGTGCAGACGTTTTTTTTAGTTTCTGCACCGGAACTGCAAATGTGAGCCTGGATGCACCGCGTCAACACTTAAGTGTTCGATGCTCATGGAAAATAACAACGCTACTGAGAGTGATTGAGTGTGAGTATTAATTTTGAGAAAGCGCTTGGCCCCGCAGCAAGAGCGTTAATTTATCGTAGTCAAAGAGCTGAAATTCTGAGTAACAATATTGCAAACGCTGATACGCCGAACTTCAAGGCCCGAGACTTAGATTTTTCTACTGTGCTTGCAAGCCAGACAAAAGAAACTCCTGCTACTCCGTTTTCTTTGAAGACAACAAATGTAAAACACATAACAGGACAAGAATCAGCAAGTGATATTTACGGAGGTGCTTTGCTTTACGGCACACCGGCTCAACCTGCCATTGATCAAAATACTGTCGATCAGCAGGTTGAGATCGCAAAGTACACAGAAAATGGAATACGTTTCGACGCCGCTTTTACTAGGTTGAATGGAGCATTCAAAGGTTTGCTAAAAGCTCTCCGAGGTGATTAGTAGCGCAAGGGCTTGCGAGTGGTAATTGTGGCCGACGTGGCTGCTTCGGTACTCCCTGAGGGTTAACCAAGGGGAGCCCCTGTATACGGGGCTCTGACCATGGAAAGGTGCCAGCATTCAAGCGCTGATCTGGGAAGGAAAACCTAACACCTCGACAGCTTTACGAATCTGCTCTGGGCTTTCGCTGCTTTCAACACTCACCTTACCGGCTGACCGATCCACGGAAACAGTAGCTTCGTTGTCCAGTGACTGAATCGCTTTGGTGATTTTGCTGACGCAACTGCCGCAACCAATGCCTGATACATCTAAGACGAACATGGTTATTCCTCTCATGCTGAGCGGTCTCTTTTCACCGCACCGACAGCATCAACGTTGACACGATGGTAAGGTCAACAGTTATCTGTTTCGAGTTGCGAGCGTCAATGATGGGTAATTGCACAGACTTGACCACCGGTTTGCATTTGGCCTGACCAACCATTTGCATCGTATTCGACCAGTACGCTGCCGGCAGAGAACGGCCAAAACTGAACGCTCATCCCGAACGTCTGAAGCTTGAGAGCCTCACTGACAAGGCCACCTCGCACAGCACATATTGACCCTGCGTTCGCCCCCGCTTTCCCGTTGGTCTCGCCAAAACCCTAGCTCTGAATGGAGGCTTTCCAAACGCTCAGACCAAGAGTACTGTAATAATTACTACATAATAAATATCTTACTCTACATGAAAAATTGGCTAGCTCTGATTCTCGGTTTACCCACTGCCAATGCCACTGAGCGCATGCGGGCCTGGCGTGCTTTGAAAGCATCAGGTGCGGCGGTTTTGCGCGATGGTGCCTATTTGTTGCCTGACACCAATGTCTGTCGTGAAGCCTTGGCGTCTGTCGAACGCGACATCCTTTCCATCAATGGCACTGCTTACATCCTGCCGGTGGTCGATCCGCAGGGTGAGCGTTTTGTCAACTTGTTCGATCGTAGCGATGACTACAGCAAGCTACGCGTAGAGATCGAAGAATGCCGTGGGCAACTCAACCCTGAAAACGCATTGGCCACCACCAAACAGATTCGCAAGCTGCGCAAAACCTACGATCAGCTTTCCAGCATCGATTACTTCCCTGGCAAGCCGAAGCAGCAGATTGACTCAGCCTTGCAGGAGCTTGAGACGGCAGTCAGCAGAGCGTTATCTGTGGATGAACCCCATAGCCGCGACCAGCTCATAACGGCACTCAATCGTGGCGACTATCAAGGTCGTGTCTGGGCGACACGTAAGCGTCCATGGGTTGATCGCCTGGCGTGTGCCTGGTTGATTAGTCGCTTCATCGACCCCAAAGCCCGGATCCTCTGGCTTAACAGCCCAACAGACTGCCCAGCAGATGCCTTGGGTTTCGATTTCGATGAAGCAACCTTCAGTCATGTCGGCAACTGCGTGACCTTCGAAACCCTGCAAGCCAGTTTTGAGCTCCAAGAGCCCGGCCTAAACCGTATCGCGGCCTTGGTGCACTACCTCGATATCGGTGGCATTGCGCCGGTGGAGGCTGCCGGCATCGAGCGTTTGCTGGCTGGGCTGCGCGAAACCATTACCCACGACGACCATCTGCTGGCAGCCGCAAGTGCCATCTTCGATGGCCTGCTCGCCGGGTTCATGAAGGAGGAACAACCCAATGAATAAGTTTGTGGCCCCAGAGATTGAAGAAGAGCTGTCGAGACCGGAAGCAATCAGTTTGCGTGAGGCATTCTGGTTCTGGCTGAAGCTCGGCTTCATCAGTTTCGGCGGGCCAGCGGGACAGATTTCAATCATGCACCAGGAACTGGTAGAACAGCGGCGCTGGATTTCCGAGCGGCGGTTTCTGCATGCCCTCAACTACTGCATGCTACTCCCGGGGCCAGAGGCTCAGCAGTTGGCTACCTACATTGGCTGGTTGATGCATCGAACCTGGGGCGGAGTTATTGCCGGTGCACTGTTTGTACTTCCCTCACTGTTCATCCTTATTGCTTTATCGTGGATGTATATCGCCTTCGGCGACGTGCCCGTGGTGGCTGGGCTCTTCTATGGGATCAAACCCGCCGTGACCGCCATCGTAGTGCAGGCGGCACACAGGATCGGCTCAAGGGCGTTGAAGAATAATTGGCTGTGGGCAATAGCGGCGGCATCATTTACAGCGATCTTTGCGTTCAATGTTCCTTTCCCGCTGATCGTCTTAGCGGCCGCGATAATCGGGTATTTCGGAGGGCGTCTGGCGCCCGAGAAGTTTCGAGCAGGGGGCCACAGCGCCGCCAAAAAGTCCTTCGGCCCAGCCTTGATCGATGATGACACTCCATCCCCGGAGCATGCTCGGTTCAGCTGGTTGAAATTAGCATCACTCGCACTTATCGGCGCGACATTGTGGGCATTGCCGATGGGGATTTTGACCGTCCTCTTTGGTTGGGGTGGCACCCTGACTCAAATGAGCTGGTTCTTTACCAAGGCCGCGTTGCTGACCTTTGGCGGAGCCTACGCTGTGCTCCCGTATGTCTATCAAGGCGCGGTTGGTCACTATGGCTGGCTAACTCCGACCCAGATGATCGACGGGCTGGCTCTAGGGGAAACCACGCCAGGGCCGCTGATCATGGTGGTGGCCTTCGTCGGCTTTGTCGGGGCCTATGTCTCGCAGGTGTTCGGTGCCGATCAAATGTTTCTGGCCGGGGCTGTCGCCGCCTCCCTGGTGACATGGTTCACCTTCCTGCCCTCGTTCCTGTTCATCCTCGCTGGTGGCCCGCTGGTGGAGTCAACCCACAACGAACTCAAGTTCACTGCACCGCTAACTGCCATTACAGCGGCAGTGGTTGGAGTAATCCTCAATTTAGCGTGTTTCTTCGGTTATCACGTGCTGTGGCCGAAAGGCTTCAGCGGCAATCTCGACTGGCCCTCAGCCCTGATCGCCATTGCAGCGGCAATTGCCTTGTTCCGCTTCAAGCGGGGCGTTATTCAGGTGCTGATGGCCTGCGCACTCGTCGGATTGGCAGTACATATGATGCGCTAGACCGCGAGAGTGGATTAACAATTTCTGACGGGCACTGGGTCCGCCAGATCACCCAGCCTACCGAGCTAGGCAGGAGGTGTTCCATGAGGTGGATTACCCGTGAACGACCGAAGATCGACCGCATCGCCTGTCCTTGGTTGATCGCTCGTTTTATCGATCCCCAACCCGAGTTTTTATACGTCCCCAGTGGTGATGTGCTGCGGCTAGCGGCGGAGCAAGACGCTGCGCCCTACGACATTCCCGGCGTAGAACTTACCCATGAAGGCGAACTGTGCAGTTTCGATGCGTTTCTGAAAAAGTACCAGCTCAGTGAACCAGCCTTGCAGCACTTGGCCAAGATCGTACGCGGCGCTGATACCTCTCGCCTGGATCTGACTCCGCAATCAGCTGGGTTGTATGCCATCTCACTGGGACTGTCGCAGCGATATTCCGACGATCATGAAATGCTTTCGCATGGACTGATCCTGTACGACGCACTCTATGCATGGTGCAAGGAGTGCCAAGGTGAATCGCATAACTGGCCTCCACAAATGTGAGAAAGCCAGCTTGCATCAAAGCCCAGCCTCAAGCTGGGCTTTTGCCGTTTAGTGGCAGTGGTAGTCGTTCGTTTTATGGTTGCGATGGCAACCTTTTGAATCAGTACCGCCGCTGTGCGCGAAGGCAGCAACGGAAGTAATCGAAAGTAAAGTGGCGATCAAAATGGCAGACAGTTTCATCAGGGCTTGCTCCATGCTCATGTTTTTATATCCGTGAGACCTCTCACGCTTCGCAGCGTATGGCTAATTGCCTTCACTGGGCAAGCGACTTCCTTACAACGTAGCTGGTGAGTTCAAACACTCGGACGTCGCCTTATGCGTTCAGGCCAATCCAGCCATGGAAACCTACGTACAGACCAACACCGATGATCAACACGCTGGAAAGGTACGGTGCACGACGAGCCACGGTGCCCAGCCACGGCCAGCGGTTGGAAGCCTGTTTAGCACCAATGGCCGCAGCAGTCCCCACCGCCACCAAGGTAATCGCCAAGCCGATGCTGAAGCACAGGACGAGCATGCCACCCAGCGCCACTTCTTTAACCTGAAGGCACAGCAGTAGGACGGTAATGGCGGCAGGGCACGGAATCAGACCGCCAGTCAGACCAAACATGATGATCTGACCCGTGGTGACCTCGCGGTTGGTGAAGCGTTTACGGATATCGTTGGCATGTGCACGTTCGTGCGCATCCTGATAGCCATCAATCGACAACTCCAAGCCTTCCAGCTCGGAATGCGCATGCCCATGGTCATGCTCCTGGTACTCCAGATCGTAATCATGGGAGTGACCCGCATGCCCAAGACTCAAGCGAGCACTAAATTCATGAGGCTCTGGAATATCGACCTTCGATTCCAGGAAGCCTTCGCGCTCGACGAATGAAAACGTTTGAGTGCTGCCGTCTGGACGGGTAGTAGTGAGACGAACGTCTGAAGCAGGCCACGCATGCCCGGTCAACGCCTTCAAGCGCCAGTGCGGTGACATGCCCTCTTCAAAGATCGACAGTTCCATGCGCCCGTGACCGGTATCGATCCGATGAGTTTCATCATGGTGACCATGGTCATGCTCGCAGTGATGGTGATCATCACCTTGCTCGAACTTGAACATCTGCTCACCGCGCCAGGTACGCCACAGCATCCAAAGCGCAATCACGATGATCAAGGCGGAGGACGCGAGCTGGAAGTAAGGCTCTGTGGTCTCGGCATCCAGACCTTGCCCTAGATACATGCCGCCGATGGCGACCAACCACACCACAGCGGTGTGTGAAAGCGTCGCGGCCAAGCCCAACAACACGGCCTGTTTGACCGAGCCACGGATGGCGACGATGAAGGCAGCCATCATGGTTTTTGAATGGCCAGGTTCCAGGCCATGCAAGGCCCCGAGCAGAATAGCGCTCGGGAAATACAGCCAGGCGTGAGCCCCGCCTTGTTGTAGCAGTTCAGCGAAGTTGGGCATGTCAGACCTAGAGGTACTTGGTGATTTGCTTGAAGGCTTCCAGTGGTGCGCGCTCACCATTGTTCAACGCCGAGACGGTGTCCTCTAGGCAGTGATCGATGTGATCCTGAATAAGGGTGCGCTTGGCTTGGCACACCGCTTTTTCAACCGCATGCAGCTGCTGGGCGATGTCCACGCACTGACGTCCCTCTTCGATCATGGTGATGATGCCGCGTAAATGGCCATCCGCTCGTTTGAGGCGCTTGATGATCGCCTCATGACTTTGGTGGGTGTGGGGATGGCTGTGTTCGTGTTCGTGCTCACTCATGACTTGAGCCTCAGGCCTCAATGAATTACGCTGGCATCCTATCCTCCCTAGGGGGATATGGTCAAACGCATCAAAGCCCTACTAAACGAGTTGAAACCCGAACGCTATGTTCAGCAGGACACTGACAACGACAGTGGTAATCGCACTTGCTCTCGCCATGTTTGTGGCCTGGGCCGGGCATACCTATACGTTGTCAGTCACGTCGAAACAGCCAGCCTGGGAGATTGCGCAAGACACCCATCACTCCCATGAACAGCAAGCTGAAATGTCGTGTGCGAGCTGCTCGGATCACTATCACTCCCCGTTGACCCCTGACCATCAACACGAAACGCCACAGCTCACCTCGGCATTGAATTTGGCTACGCAGCCGAAGATCTCTATGCGGGTCGACGCGCAGCGCTATTCCGTTCCCCGCCCGCCGATATTCTTGATCGAGCGGCCACCTCGTCCTTCGTTCGCAGCCTGACCATGGCCGCGCAAGCGGCCCACTATCACTGCAACGTAGGATTTATCCATGCATTCGCACTCGATGAGCGGCGTTGACGCATTTACTGCGCCTTCGCGTCGCCTGCTACTGCTGCTGTTTTTATTTGTCGCGTCACTTTTCCTCGCAATACCTGAGGCTATGGCTCATGCCGTCGCCGAAGGTGATAAGGGGTTCATCCAGGAAAGCTCAGGCGTCATGTTGCTGCCCTTCATCTACATGGGCGCCAAGCACATGATGACGGGATACGACCACCTGCTGTTTCTGTTCGGGGTGATCTTCTTCCTCTACCGCCTGAAAGATGTGGGGCTCTACGTCACGCTTTTCGCCGTAGGCCACTCGATCACGCTGCTGCTGGGTGTGCTGACTGAGGTCAGCATCAGCTCTTACATCATCGACGCCATCATCGGTTTCTCGGTGGTTTACAAGGCGCTCGATAACCTCGGCGCATTCCAGCGTTGGTTCGGCTTCCAACCCAACACCAAGGTGGCCACGCTGATCTTCGGCCTGCTCCATGGTTTCGGTCTGGCCACCAAGATTCAGGAGTACGAGATCTCGCCTGAAGGCCTGATTCCGAACCTGATCGCCTTCAATGTTGGTGTCGAGATCGGCCAATTGCTGGCCCTCAGCGCGATTCTCATTCTGATGGGGTACTGGCGGCGCACCGGCAGTTTCTGGCGCCACGCCTATACCGCCAACGTCGCCATGATGAGTGCCGGTTTCCTCCTGATGGGTTACCAGATCACCGGCCTGTTTATCTCCGCGTAAGGAATTCTGACCATGTTCAATACTCCGCTTCCAACTGTTAATGAATTGCCTAGCACTCGCAAACTGGTGCGTTCGACTGTCATTGCACTGCTGACAGCGGTCGGCCTGCTGGTGACTGTTGTCATGCCTTCGGAATACGCCGTTGATCCAACGGGTGTGGGCCGAGCACTGGGGCTGACCCAGATGGGCGAACTGAAGATCATCCTTGCCCAAGAGGCGTTGGCGGATGCAGCGCCGCCGCAAGCAGTAGCTCCAGCTCCAGCTCCGCAGATTGTGCAAATCCAACCTGCTGCATTACCTGCGATCCACCCAGCGGCGGCACCTGCCCCAGCTTTTAAGACCAATCAAATGACCGTCACGCTCAAACCTGGTGAAGGGACAGAAATCAAACTGGAAGTGCTGAAGAGCAAGACTGTCAGCTATGAATGGACAGCGGCTGGTGGGCCTGTGAACTACGACACCCATGGCGAGCCGTACAACGGTGGAAAGGGTTACTTCCACAGCTACAACAAGGGCAAGCAGGTCAAAAGTGATAAAGGTGAATTCACCGCCATTTTTGACGGCACCCACGGATGGTTTTGGCGTAATCGCAGCAATAACGACGTAACCATTTCACTGAAGACGAGCGGTGACTACCTGAGCGTCAAACAGTGATCCGAAACAGCGCTGGCTGTTCTACTGCCTAAAACGCGGGGTTCAGCCTGTCCACAGACTATTTGTTTCATCCATTTTTTGAAGAGTAATCCCATGAAACTCCCAATCACTCTGACTCGTTCAATGCTGCTGATTTGCTTCCTGGGCTTGATGACGGCATGTGGCGGTGGTGAGAAAGGCGCAACCTCTGAGAGCGCTGAGCACGGACATTCGCACGAGTAACACTCTAAAAAACAAGGCCGCGATTGCGGCCTCGTTTTTTCTGCAAGACGAAAAGTTCTAACCTCATATCTCGAAAACAAATGACGGCTATGGGTCGTTATGAGCCCCTCAGCTTTGATGTCTGGTTGGTCAAATCCTCTGCAATCGGTGGTCAGTCAAATGCAAATGACTGGTCAGGTCGTATGCAAACGCATGGCAAGTGCGCTGCAATTTCGCAATTGAAGCTCAGTCAATTCGAGTATTCCTCAGTCTCAATGCATTGAAAACTACAGACGCAGAACTGACGCTCATGGCTATGGCAGCGATCATTGGCGACAAGAGGTGTCCCGTCAGTGGATAGAGCAAGCCTGCGGCAAGGGGGATACCCATCGAGTTGTAAAGAAAGGCGAAACCCAAGTTTTGCCGCATGTTTTTTACTGTTGCGACCGAAAGAGCCCTTGCTCGTAAAATCCCCATCAGGTCGCCTTTTACCAGCGTGAGTTGCGCGCTATTCATCGCAACGTCAGTCCCTGTCCCCATGGCAATGCCCACATCTGCTCGCGCCAGGGCCGGAGCATCGTTGATACCGTCACCAGCCATGGCGACCTTCCGGCCGTATTGCTGGAGGTCTGCGACCAGACGCTCCTTGTCCTGAGGTTTCACTTCACCGTGGACTTCTTCAATCCCCATCTCCCTGGCGACAGCCCGAGCGGTGGTGAGCCCGTCGCCAGTAGCCATGATGATTTTGATGTCATCAGCCTTGAGCTTGGTGACTGCTTCTTTGGAGGTCGGCTTAATTGGATCTGATACTGCCAACAACCCTGCCAATACCCCGTCGACTGCGAGGTAGATGATGCTGATGCCGTCAAGTCGCAACAACTCTGCACGCTCTTGTAGGGGCTTGGTGTTTACGCCTGCGGCTTCCATCAGAGCGGTGTTTCCCAGCTGGATCTTCTTGCCATCAACGATGCCACTGACCCCGATACCTGAACCAGACTCAAAGGATTCTGGCTTGGTGAGCTTAATGTTCTCGGTTCGGGCGTGATCGACGATTGCATGAGCCAAGGGATGTTCGCTGCCCTGATCAAGGCTGGCAGCCAGCTGAAGAACATCGTGGGGATTGAAACTGGGTGTGGCCTCCACACTGTGAAACACTGGCCGTCCCTCTGTCAGGGTGCCTGTCTTATCGACAATCAGCGTGTCGATCTTGCAAAGGTTTTCGATGGCACTGGCATCCCTGAACAGCACACCCATGCTGGCTGCTTTACCCGTCGAAACCATGATCGACATGGGCGTAGCAAGACCTAGCGCACAGGGACAAGCGATGATCAGCACAGCAACAGCGTTGATCAGACCAAACACCCAACTGGGCTCAGGGCCAAAAAGCCCCCAGCCGACTAATGTCAGTATCGCAATCGCGATAACACCCATCACAAAGTAGCCAGCAATAGAGTCGGCCATTCGTTGCATTGGTGCTTTGGAGCGCTGAGCCCGAGCGACCATCTGTACGATTTGTGACAGCATGGTCTCGGCGCCGACCTTCTGCGCCTCCATTACCAAGCTGCCATGTGTATTCAGCGTGGCGCCGATCAGGCTATCTCCAGCTCTCTTCATTACCGGCACTGGCTCACCAGTGAGCATGGACTCATCCACTGCACTTTCACCCTCCAGTACTGAGCCATCAACTGGCACCTTTTCACCAGGCCTGACCCGCAGATGGTCTCCAAGGTGGACATGGGTGAGAGGAATGTCTTCTTCCTGTCCATCGGCATTGATCCGGCGTGCGGTCTTGGGCGATAGACCGAGAAGAGACTTAATGGCGGCGGAGGTTTGCGATCGGGCTTTGAGCTCAAGAATCTGCCCAAGCAAGGTGAGCGAGATGATGACCGCGGCGGCTTCGAAGTAGACGCCGATACGTCCATCTTGCATGAAGGTGGCGGGAAAGCTTTGGGGTAAGAGCGTTGCCATGACGCTGTACAGGTAGGCTGCGGCGGTACCCAAACCAATCAAAGTCCACATGTTTGGACTGCGATTTCTAATAGAGGCTATGCCCCTTACAAAAAAGGGCCAACCTGCCCATAAGGTCACCGGTGTCGCCAGAGCGAGCTCGATCCAGTTTTGGATCGAGCCGTGGAGGAGTTGTAACGAGTGTCCCGCCATGGCGAGCACGGTCACTATCACGGTTAATGGTAGCGACCACCAAAAGCGGCGGGCGAAATCCCGGAGTTCAGGATTTTCTTCTTCATCGAGCGCGGGCATGACCGGCTCTAATGTCATGCCACATTTAGGGCAGTTGCCGGGTCCGGGTTGGCGTATTTCCGGGTGCATCGGACAGGTAAACTCAGTGCCTGTTTGTACCGCAGACTCTGAAGTGGTGACGCGGGACTCGGCGCTCGAAACATTACCGCCGTAGCGTTCAGGATCAGCTCGAAACTTCTCCTGGCATTTCAGGCTACAAAATCGATACGTCTGTCCCTGATAAGACTCACCGAATTTACTTGATGAAGTGACTGCCATTCCGCACACCGGGTCACGTAGATCATCGTCATTGAGCGGAGCAGCATGGGCGTGACTGTGGTCGTGGTGGCTCGATATGGTAGGCATGGCTATTTCCCTTTTTCGTCCTTGTGGGTTGCTGCCTGATCGCCATGGCTATGTCCGCCATGTCCATGTCCAAAAAAGTGCATCAATGGACAGATCAACAGAATCAGATATGGCCAAAATGGATAAACGTGGCTGAAATGCTCCCGCAAAACGTAAAAGGCACCAATCGCAATGAGCATGATCAGTACAACGCCTGTTTTGCGCCTCCAAAATGGTGCGGTGGTGTTTCCATCCGGATGCTGATGGTTATTCATGATCTAAACCCCACGGTGTGAGCGTTGCTGTGATCTCTGCGACAGAGCGTAGCCAACTCTTGCGTCGAAGCGGTGTTAGCAGCCAGCTCTGGATTATTTCAGGTCAAACTGACCGACCATCCCTGACTGATAATGCCCCGGCACGTTGCAGCCAAACTGAAGCCCAGTGCTGTTGTTGAAGGTCCAGATCAGCTCTTTGGTTGTGCCAGGCTCAATCAGGACGCTGTTCGGGTCGTTGTGCTCCATTCCGACCATCTTCATTCCACCCATGGTGTGGCCCATACCGCTCATCGTTTTCCCGGTACCGGTGGGGTTAAGCGTTCCGTTCTGGAACATGCTTGCCATTTCTTTTTGGTGTGCTGCATGAGCAGCGGCTTTGCCGATGTTGAACTCGTGCAGCAGCGCCCCCTCATTGCGAAGGACAAATCGAATAGTTTCACCAGGCTTTACATCGATGCTTTCAGGTTTGAAGAAAATATCGCCCATCTCGACCTCCACCGTACGAGTAACCTCAGAGGCAACTCCAGGCTGGCCGATGTCCTCTTTCCCATGCCCTGCGCTGGCCATAGCCGTAGCACCGAAGAGTAGAGTGATTGCTGCGATGACAGGGGTAACGAGCTTAGCTTTCATAGTGACCTCGAGAGTAAGAGTGGGAGCATTGGCTATGCTAAAGACACGGAGCTGCCAGTTAACTGACCTGAACACTACATTTCTGTCAGTTTTCGAAATAAATACGGCGTCCAGATGACGCCGCATTCAAAAAGACTGTTCAAAAGCTCTCAACGAGTTGCTCACTGGTGGTTCTCTGAAAGCATCAGCTTGTGCTCACGTTGCATTTGGCTCAAAACGTCATCGACAATTTTGTCGTGCTTTTCCATCCAGGCTAGGTGCTGCTGGGGTGACATTGAGGCGTCGGGATGATCGTTATGGAGCTCCTTCATAAGATCGCCGAGCATTTTCATGTGCTCTGCCATGTGCACATGGCGTTGGCCCGCTGGGGCTTTTTCGGCTTGAATCAGAGCGGCTTCCGCTTTATTACGCATACTTTCCATGCGCTCCATCACTCGGTCTCCGCCCTCTGCAGCCCATACAGAAGCTGAGACGAGTATCGAGCTCACAAAAAACAGCATTTTCAGGCGATTCATGGGGCAACTCCTTATGGAATTGTTTTCCGGCTCCCAAACGTTTCATGCTGAAGAGTCGGTCGAGCACCAGGAAGTACTCATGCTTGAACCCTAGACAGCGCTTGCTGACATCTACCTGAAGCCAATATTACTTTTCTGTCAGTTGCTGGTTGGCTGCCGGTTTTCGTTGCAGACTCCGCTTCACCATTATCTGAGAACGACCCTCATGAGACTTCTTGTCGCTGAAGACGAACCAAAAATAGGTATCTATTTGCAGCAAGGACTCACCGAGGCGGGGTTCAATGTTGATCGCTTTACTAATGGCAAAGTGGCGCTTCAGCACGCTTTGAGCGAGGCCTATGATCTGCTGATTCTCGACGTCATGATGCCCGGGCTGGATGGTTGGGAAGTGCTTCAGAAGGTTCGTGCATCGGGGAAAGACGTTCCCGTGCTCTTTCTCACGGCGCGAGACCGTGTTGAGGATCGAGTAAAAGGACTTGAACTCGGAGCAGATGATTACCTGATTAAACCCTTCGCATTTTCTGAATTGCTGGCCCGTGTCAGAACGTTGCTGCGTCGGGGTAACGGCGCTCCCTCGCAAACCTACATGAAATTGGCTGATCTGGAGGTGGACCTGCTCAAGCGTCGGGCCATTCGTGGAGGCAAGCGCATAGACCTTACGGCCAAAGAGTTTGCGTTGCTTGAGCTGTTGCTACGACGTCGAGGAGAGGTGCTGCCAAAGTCTCTTATCGCCTCCCAGGTTTGGGATATGAACTTCGACAGCGATACCAACGTTATCGAGGTTGCAGTGAGAAGGTTGAGGGCCAAGATAGATGACGACTTTGAGGTCAAGTTGATTCATACCTCAAGGGGAATGGGTTACATGCTTGATGCACCTGATTCGGAGTCGGAATGAACCGAATGTCCCTGACGACCCGCATGAGTCTGATGTTCATGCTCGCGGTAACGGCCGTGCTCACGGTCGCCGGACTCAGTTTCAATAACCTCAGCCGGCATCATTTTAAGATGCTGGATCAGCAGGCATTGAACGAAAAGCTCCACTCGACCCAGAAAATTTTGTCCGGGTTGAACAGCATCGATCAATTCAGCGAATTTAAGCCTGAGCTGGAGGCGCTGCTGGGGGCTCACCGTGATTTGACTGCCCTAATAATCGATGGTGACGGCAAGCTGCTGTTTGCTGATCCCGGTCCTGTAGATATTCCGAAGGAATTCCGCACAACCACAAACAACAACGTCTGGGAGTGGCGGGAGCAAGAGCAGATGTTCCGTGGCGTGACAGCACAAGCCGTGGTGACGGGGCAAGACAAGCCGTTGACCGTTATTTTGATCTTTGACGTTACTCAGCATATGTCCTTTTTCGAGACGCTTGAGCGCTGGTTTTGGATAGGGTTGGTGATCAGCGCATTGGTCAGTGCTGCACTCGGCTGGATGGTAGCAAGCAGTGGCATGCGGCCTATTCGCCAGGTCACGCGGGTCGCTGCCTCAATGTCAGCAAAATCACTCAAAGAGCGCATCCCCTTAGCACCCGTTCCCAAAGAACTTCAGCAAATGGTGCTGTCGTTTAACGCAATGTTGTCCAGGCTCGACGATGCATTTGTCCGGTTATCAAACTTTTCCGCAGACATTGCCCACGAACTACGGACCCCCGTGAGCAACTTGATGACCCACACCGAAGTGGTGCTTTCAAGAAAAAGGAATATTGAGGACTACGAAGACAACCTGTACTCAAATCTTGATGACTTGAAGCGTATGAGTCGGATGATTGATGACATGCTATTTCTGGCGAAATCTGACAATGGTCTGATCACCCACGAGAACAAACCAATAGACCTGGTGGAAGTCGTGGAGAAATTGCTTGAGTACTACCGCCTTTTGGCTGATGAGCGAGGGATTGAACTCAAGGTTTCAGGACGGGGCAGCGTCCGAGGCGATGTCCTTATGCTCCACAGAGCCATTTCTAACCTGCTCTCTAACGCGCTTCGCTACACCTCTGAAGGGAAGACGATCAGTGTCGAAATCCTCCAGAAGGAGATGTCGGTATTGGTCGTCGTGGAGAACCACGGAGAACCCATTGCCCCCGAACATCTTGAAAAGCTTTTCGATCGTTTTTATCGCGTGGACCCAGCGCGGCGAGAAGGGAGTCCAAGCAACGCAGGGCTAGGTCTGTCGATTACCCGATCAATTATTGAGGCGCATGATGGCAAAATCTGGTGTACGTCACGTGACGGGAAAACGGCCTTTCATCTAGAGTTTCCTAGTGTTGACTTGAAGGTCAGCTGATCAACGGCGCATTTGTGATCAACGGCGATCTCTCAGCCTGCGCCCAGCGTCCACTTTCGTTATTTTTGAATGAGTGAGAACCCTAGTATCTGGGGCACGCGGTCTCGTCTTTAAGTCTCGCTACGCCCGCCAATTCGAGGCCAAACACCGCGTCAAGCTGACTGAAATGTAATCGAACAGTTTGCGTTCGTGTGGCATCGTGTTCTTGCACTGTGACGTTGGGGCCTAGTGAGTTTCTCGTGTTCAACCTGACCTAGAACACGGAGGCTACTAGCTAATAATCAGTGGTTTTAACAAGAATCGAAAAGTAAAAATTAGATATTCCCAAACAAACCTCGAATCAACAGCTCTTGCTGTGAGGAGTCTTGCATGTCATTCCTTAAAACTACGACCGTAGCTGTTGCACTTACCGCTGGTTTGCTTCTGAGTGCAGTTGCTCAAGCACATCCAAAGCTCCTTTCTTCCACTCCGGCAGAAGGCTCGAATGCGGCGGCCCCTTCGAAAATTGAACTGCACTTTTCTGAGAATCTCACCACTCAGTTTTCCGGTGCAAAACTGATCATGACCGATATGCCTGGCATGCCGAACTCCCCAATGGGTGTTAAGGCCGCCGTCGCTGGTGGCGGTGATCCGAAAACGATGGTGATTACACCGGCAGCACCTCTGACCACCGGTACCTACAAAGTCGAATGGCGTGCTGTCTCCTCGGACACTCACCCGATCACCGGCAACTTCTCATTTAAAGTGAAATGATTTATGAGCGACTCAATAAATATTGTGGTTCGCTTTGCTCTTTATTTCGACCTGATGTTGTTATTCGGATTGGCAATTTTCGGCTTGTACAGCCTCAGGGGAAAGGAAAGAGTATCGGGCACAGTCTTGAATTTTGAGTCGCTTCTTTACGGTACTTCTGTTGCAGGTGTAGCTCTATCCCTTGTCGCCATGTTGTTGCTTGCGAAAGCAATGAGCGGTGTGTCGGAGCTTATGGAGCTACATCACCATATTTTTGAAATGGTCCTCATGGGGACCGACGTCGGGTTGACCTGGATGGTCCGAATAGCTGTCTTGGTGATGGCAATTATTGGCGTCGCGTTGAATAAGCGATTTCCGACACCCAGTCTCTGGATCGTCACCGTATGCGGAGCGATTGCGTTGGCGACGTTGGCATGGACAGGGCACGGCGCCATGGATGAAGGCAGCCGACGCTACTGGCATTTCATCACCGATATATTCCATCTTTTAGCCGCCGGTGGCTGGTTGGGTGCTCTATTGGCATTCGCTCTACTGCTGCGGTTGAAATCGCTGAAGGGCGAGGAGGAAGCACGAATTCTTGCCCGCGTGCTGACTGGCTTTGAGTCGGCCGGCGGTGTGATTGTTGCGATCATAAGCGTAACGGGAGTCGTGAATTACCTTTTCATCGTCGGTCCAAACCTTGATGAGGTCATGCTGAGTACCTATGGTCAGCTGCTGTTTTTGAAGATCCTGCTCTTTGCCGGAATGATCGTTTTAGCCACACTGAACCGCTTTCACTTAAGCCCTCAGTTGGAGCGCTCAGTTCGCAATGGTCAATACTCTGTAGCGGTTAATGCCTTGCGCCGCAGCATGAAATTCGAATTCCTGATGGCAATCCTCATCATCTGTCTTGTCGCATGGTTAGGCACTTTAAGTCCGGAAATGGAAATGAGCGCGGAATAGAGGTTGGTGACAGCCGACTAAGGAGTCTAGAAGGTGAATTGTAAGGGCCATTTCCACCGGCTACACTCCAGCCCATGAAACGCTACCTACGGTTTTGCCTGATTTTCCTGATTAGCCTGGCGCTCCCCCTCAGCGGGATGGCGGGTGTTCAGGCGCCGACTGAGCCCTGCCCCATGAAAACCATGGGCATGGCGATGATGGACGGCATGGAGCAAGACTGCTGCCAGGACATGAAAAGTCCCACCGAGCACGGCAAACCCTGTAAGTCAGGTCAGGAGTGCAAGACTGGTGGCATGCTGCAAGTCTCCATCATCAAGCCTCCTATCACCTTATCCAGCCCCCTCGTACTGTCCTTCTCCCTAGACTCCCATCCAGTACAAACCCCGTCAGGGGTATGGCGACCGCCCCGCACTTGATTCCTGTACCACACTGAGCCTCATTCCGCGTTAGCGGGATGGCATATCTGCGTGCATGTCTGATGAAGCGCGCAGTGGATCATCACAGGAATCGTGAACATGAACTCCAAGTGCTATTGCACAGGGTGGTCCCTCGTGGCCGGCCTGGCGGCAAGCGTACTGGCATTGCCGAGTCTCGCTGCCGCATTGACACTCGATGAAGCTTTGCAGCTGGCTGAAAACAATGCGCCGTCGCTGACTGCACAAGACGCGAAAATTCAGGCTGCCAGTAGTGCGGCCATCCCCGCTGGTGAACTACCCGATCCCAAGTTGCTGCTAGGCGTACAGAACTACCCCATTGGGGGGCCGGATCGCTGGAGCATCGACCAGGACTTCATGACTATGCGAATGGTCGGAGTCAGTCAGGAGATGCCCAACAGCGCCAAGCGCAAAGCCCGAATCGAGGTCGCTGATGCGGCCATTGACCGCGCCGCCGCTGAGCGCCGGGTCGAACGTCTAAAGGTTCGTCAGGCCACGGCGTTGGCCTGGATCAACAGCTACTCGGTTGAGCGTAAAGACACGCTGTTTCAGGACTTCTACAAAGAAAACCGTCTGCTGGCCGATACCGTCCGGGCACAAATTGCCGGCGGCCGCGCTCAACCTGCTGATGCAGTAACGCCCAAACAGGAAGCGGCACAACTGGAAGAGCAGCAGGACGATCTGATTCGTCAGAGAGCGCAGGCCCGAGCTGCCCTGAAGCGCTGGATTGGACCAGCCGCCAATGGCAAACCTGTGGGCAGCTTGCCTGAATGGCCTGTCGAAGCCTCTGACTACTCTCATAAGCTGCAACATCACCCAGAATTGGCAGCTTTTGCGCCAATGACCCGCGAAGCGCAAGCCAAGGTCCGTGAAGCCGAAGCGGAAAAACAGTCGGATTGGAGCTGGGAAGTCGACTATCAGAATCGCGGCCGACAGTTCGGCGACATGGTCAGCGTGCAATTTTCATGGGATCTACCGCTGTTTCCTGACTCTCGGCAAAACCCAAAAATTGCGGCCAAGCACGCTGAACTCAACCAGCTTGAAGCTGAGCGTGAAGCCCTTTCACGCGAGCACACCCAGCAACTGGAGGACGAGCTGGCCGACTATGAACGCTTGAATCGTACCGTACATCGAACCCAGGACAGTCTGCTGCCCTTGGCCAAGGAGAAGGTCGAGCTCAGCATGGCCAGCTACCGCGCCGGCAAAGGCGATTTGAGCTCCGTCGTGGCCGCTCGGCGCGAGCTCATCGAAGCCCGCCTCAAACAAATTGACGTGGAAGAGCAGCGAGCGCTGACCAGTGCGCGTCTGTATTTTGCTTACGGGGAGTCCAGCCAATGAACCTTAGAAAGTGGAACGGGGCATTGCTGGTAGGCCTCTCGCTGGTATTGGGTGTTGCCGGTGGTTACTGGTTCGCTCAGCAGGGCATGAGCGAAGTACCTGGTGCAGCCCCGGAGCAGAGCCTCCCCTCTCTGGACGAACGCAAAGTGCTGTATTGGTACGACCCGATGTCCCCGCAGCAAAAGTTCGATAAACCGGGTAAGTCGCCCTTCATGGACATGCAGTTGGTCCCTCAGTACGCCGACATCAAAGGGGACAGCGCAGCCGTTCGCATTGATCCAAGCCTGACTCAGAATCTCGGTGTGCGACTGGCTACCGTCAGTCGAGGTGTGTTTGCTTCGAGTCTGGACGTTGTCGGTGTGTTGGCTTTCAACGAGCGGGACGTCGCCGTCATTCAAGCCCGTACAGCGGGTTTCGTCGAGCGCGTGTATGCCCATGCTCCTGGCGACGTGATCAAAGCCAATGCCGCCATGGCAGATATCCTTGTACCTGAGTGGGCTGCGGCTCAGGAGGAGTTTCTTGCACTCAAGCGCAGTGGCGATGCGGGCTTGCTGGCAGCGGCTCGCCAGCGCTTGCGGCTCACCGGGATGCCGGCGGCATCAATTGCTCAAGTAGAGCGTAGTGGCAAAGTCCAACCAAACCTGACCCTCACCAGCCCTATTAGTGGCGTGCTGCAAGAGCTCAATGTACGCGAGGGTATGACGGTGGCCGCCGGCGAGACACTGGCACGCGTTAATGGTTTGAGTAGCGTCTGGTTGGCCCTGGCCGTTCCGGAGACTGAATCTGGATCGATCCTCATGGGGCAAGCGGCAGAGGCGCGTTTGCCCGCGTTCCCTGGGGTTGTGCTCAAGGGCGTCGTCAGCGCGATTCTTCCGGAAACCAATCCGGATAGCCGCACCCTTCGCGTACGCGTCGAGTTACCTAACCCAGAAGGCCGTCTCAGGCCGGGTATGACCGCACGAGTGAGCCTCAATCATTCAACGGAGCAAAGTGTGTTGTGGGTACCGAGCGAGGCCGTCATTCGCACCGGTCGACGTGCTCTGGTGATGCTCGCTGAAGACGCTGGCCGCTATCGTCCTGTTGAAGTGTTGATCGGGCAGGAAAACGATGGCAAGACGGCGATCTTGAAAGGTCTGGAAGAAGGCCAGAAGGTGGTTACCTCTGGCCAGTTCCTGCTCGACTCGGAGGCCAGTCTTAAGGGCATCGTTGCAAACTCAGAGGAACAGTCACCAACCAACGCAACAGCCTCCAGTTTTCATGAGGCGGATGGGCAAATCGTTGAGATCAACGACAAAGAAGTCACACTCGCCCATGGCCCCTTCAAAACGCTGGGCATGCCTGGCATGACGATGACGTTCCCGCTCGCCAATCCGGCTCTGATGCAGGGCCTCAAAACGGGCGACAAGGTCCGGATTGCAGTGAGTCAAACCGACGATGGCTTGCGTGTTGAGCGTCTAGAGAAATCAGGGGGCCAGCTATGATTGCTGCCCTGATTCGTTGGTCAGTAGCCAACCGATTCCTGGTGCTACTGGCGACAATGTTTGTCACGGCTTGGGGCATCTGGTCGGTGCAGAGCACGCCCATTGATGCGCTGCCGGATCTCTCCGATGTTCAGGTGATCATCCGCACCCCGTATCCGGGACAGGCACCGCAGATTGTCGAGAACCAGGTGACCTATCCGTTGGCCACCACCATGCTTTCGGTGCCTGGCGCCAAGACCGTGCGCGGCTACTCCTTCTTTGGTGACAGCTTTGTCTATGTGCTGTTCGAAGACGGTACTGACTTGTATTGGGCCCGCTCGCGGGTGTTGGAGTACCTGAGCCAAATACAAAGTCGCTTGCCGGCCAGCGCCAAACCGGCGTTGGGGCCAGATGCGACAGGCGTTGGCTGGATTTTCCAGTACGCGCTGGTAGATCGCAGTGGCGGACACGATCTGGCGCAACTTCGTGCACTTCAGGACTGGTTCCTCAAGTTCGAACTCAAGACTCTGCCCAACGTTGCCGAGGTGGCCACCGTGGGTGGGATGGTCAAGCAGTACCAGGTGCAGCTTGATCCACTCAAATTGGCCAGCCTCGGTATCACGCAGGCCGAGGTGACCGAAGCGATCGGCAAGGCCAATCAGGAAACCGGTGGCGCCGTCCTGGAAATGGCAGAGACCGAGTTCATTGTGCGGGCTTCCGGCTACTTGAAAACGCTCAATGATTTTCGGGCGATCCCACTCAAGCTGGGATCGGGCGGTGTGCCGGTGACCCTTGGCGATGTCGCCACGATCCAGTTGGGTCCGGAAATGCGACGTGGAATCACCGAGCTCGACGGCGAAGGCGAGACGGTTGGCGGTGTGGTAATTCTGCGCAGCGGCAAGAACGCTCGCGAAACCATTGCGGCGGTCAAGACCAAACTCGACGAGTTGAAAAGCAGCTTGCCGGCGGGGGTGGAAATCGTCACCACCTACGACCGCAGCAAGCTGATCGACCGCGCTGTGGAAAATCTCAGCCACAAGCTAATCGAAGAGTTCATCGTCGTCGCGTTGGTGTGTGGCATCTTCCTCTGGCACCTGCGTTCATCTCTGGTGGCGATCATTTCGCTGCCGGTGGGGGTGCTGATCGCCTTCATCGTCATGCGCTATCAAGGGATCAACGCCAACATCATGTCCCTGGGCGGGATTGCCATCGCCATCGGTGCCATGGTCGACGCTGCCGTGGTGATGATTGAAAACGCGCACAAGAAGGTTGAGGCCTGGCACGTGGCCAATCCTGGGGAGGAACTGAAAGGTGAACGTCATTGGCACGTGATGACTGAAGCGGCAGCGGAGGTAGGACCAGCACTGTTCTTCTGTTTGTTGATCATCACTCTGTCGTTCATTCCGGTGTTCACTCTGCAAGCGCAAGAGGGGCGGCTATTCGGCCCGCTGGCTTTCACCAAGACCTACGCCATGGCCGCAGCGGCGGGATTGTCAGTGACCTTGGTGCCGGTGTTGATGGGCTACTGGATTCGGGGACGAATTCCCAGTGAACAACAGAACCCGTTGAACCGGTGGTTGATTCGGATCTACCAGCCGGCTCTGGATGCAGTCTTGCGACGACCGAAGATCACGCTGCTGGTCGCGTTGCTGGTTTTTATCAGCGCACTATGGCCAATGTCGCGCTTGGGTGGCGAGTTTCTTCCGCCTTTGGACGAGGGCGACCTGCTCTATATGCCTTCGGCTCTGCCGGGATTGTCGGCGCAGAAAGCGGCGCAACTGCTGCAACAGACCGACCGCCTGATCAAGACCGTGCCGGAGGTCGAACATGTCTTTGGTAAAGCCGGTCGTGCTGAAACTGCCACCGACCCGGCGCCGTTGGAGATGTTCGAAACCACCATCCAGTTCAAGCCACAGGAGCAATGGCGCCCAGGCATGACCCAGGAAAAGTTGGTGGAAGAACTGGATCGAGTGGTACGAGTCCCTGGGCTGACGAATATCTGGATACCACCGATTCGCAACCGTATCGACATGCTGGCTACGGGGATCAAGAGTCCCATCGGAGTGAAAGTTGCCGGCACCAACCTGACGGAGATCGATGCCGCGACTCAGGCGGTCGAGCGAGTGGCCAAGGAGGTACCCGGTGTCAGTTCGGCTCTGGCCGAGCGACTGACCGGTGGTCGCTATATCGATGTAGATATCGACCGCAAAGCCGCTGCTCGTTACGGGCTGAATATCGCCGATGTGCAGTCCATCGTGGCCGGCGCTATCGGCGGTGAAAACGTCGGCGAGACCATTGAAGGGCTCGCACGCTTCCCGATCAACGTGCGTTACCCACGGGAGTGGCGTGATTCGCTCGGTGCCTTGGAGCAATTGCCGATCTATACCCCGCTAGGGAGCCAGATCACCCTCGGCACAGTGGCGAAGGTCAAAGTCACGGACGGTCCGCCGATGCTCAAGAGCGAGAACGCACGACCTTCGGGCTGGGTGTACATCGACGTGCGTGACCGGGACATTGCCTCGGTAGTCGCCGATCTACGCAGGGTGGTCAACGAGCAGGTCAAGTTGCAGCCTGGCATGAGCCTGAGCTACTCGGGACAGTTCGAGTTTCTCGAAAGGGCCAACGCACGACTCAAACTGGTGGTGCCTGCCACGCTGTTGATCATCTTCGTGTTGCTGTACCTGACTTTTGCTCGCTTCGATGAGGCCTTGCTGATCATGGCCACTCTGCCATTCGCACTGACTGGCGGGGCATGGTTCCTCTATCTGTTGGGGTTCAACCTGTCAGTCGCCACCGGGGTCGGCTTTATCGCTTTGGCCGGTGTTTCTGCCGAATTTGGCGTGATCATGCTGCTCTACCTGAAAAATGCCTGGGCCGAGCGTCAAGACCTCGGTGACAACACAGAACGCGGGTTGATGGCCGCGATTCGTGAAGGCGCTGTGCAGCGCGTTCGACCCAAGGCCATGACCGTTGCGGTGGTTATCGCTGGTTTGTTACCAATACTTTTGGGAAGCGGTACCGGCAGCGAGGTGATGAGCCGCATTGCCGCCCCGATGATTGGAGGTATGGTTACGGCGCCCTTGCTATCGCTGTTTGTGATCCCGGCGGCCTATCACCTCATGCGTCGTCGACACTTGTCCGTTGAGCCTGGCAAGCACTGACGCGTAAAAATGCATACAAAAGGGGCTGCGCTTGCAGCCTCGTTTGAGCTGCACAGCCCGTTTTCATCAGTCCTACGCGCGGTATGTATCGAAATTAGCAAGTTTATGTCTTTTGCATATACTCGCTAATTTCGATACATACGCTGTGGTCAGTGCCATTACCCACCAGCACTTGCCAGAAAAACGAACGCTGCGACCACTCCGTTTCGATGAGCCACAAACAGCATCCTGCTTATAGCCGACTCAGCATTCGTCACCCTTAGATCTCTCTTGAAATCGAGGCAAATGACCCTAATATGATCTTATCTTGCCATCATCGTTTTCAATCATGGATGTTTCTCGGGGGTAGGTCGGAATGGCAGAACAAGAAGACGCTAAGCCCGCAAGCGGGCGCTTCAACACAAATGATGAGACGAAGCGGATCGTATGGACACAGACCGCTGGTCATTGTGAACTGTGCGGCACGGATCTGACGTTCGATTATCGTGCCGGCAAGCCAATGAAATGGGGCGAAGTGGCGCATATCCTGCCCGCCAGTCCCAAAGGCCCTCGGGGACGCGCGGATCATGATGCTGAGGCGCACACAAACGATACCGCTAATCTGATGCTTCTGTGCCCAGGTTGTCATGACAAAATTGATCGTGACGCAGATGGGTATCCTGAAAATGATTTGAGTGGTTTACACCAAGCGTACCTGGAACGCATCCGACTCGCCGCAACGACCCCCGATGGTGGCAGAGCCATTCCTCTCATCGTCCAGAGTCAGCATTTTCAGACGATCAACGATATCCCCGTTCGCGATCTGTTGACTGCGATGTCCGCCGAGGGATTAACCGCCTTCGATCAAGGCATCAAAATCGCCTTCGCTGCACCCGGACCACGTGGCAGGGACACTACCTATTGGCAGAACGTCAAAGACAGCGTCCAGTATGAGCTGGAGCAGCAACTCAAGCGTCGCGGCGGCACTTATGGCGATTCGCCCGCGCTAGCAGTAGTCGGCTTGGCCGACATTCCGGCCTTGATGATGTTGGGCCAGAGTATCGGCGACCGTTCCAAACGCTTGATCTTCTCTTTTCACCGCGAGCATCTTTTGCGCTGGCCCGATCAGTCTGCTGAGCCGCCTAGTTTTTTGTTTACGCCTCCACCCAACGGCGATGGCCCACTGGCGTTGGTGCTCTCCATTTCTGCGCAAGTTCCAGTTCGCGACGTGACCGACGCTCTACCCGGTGCACGTATTGCAGAGCTGTCGATCCCAGAACCAAGCTACGCGATGGTACAGAACCGTCGGGTGATTCATGCCTTTCGCGACGCACTTCAAATACGACTGAGCCAGCTTGAGGCTCTGACTCCTGACCCTATCCACGTCTTCGCCGCCATTCCTGCGGCATTGGCCATCGAGTTTGGCGCGTTGCTCACAACACAGCATCAACATACATACCTGATCTTCGATCGGGACAAAGAAAACCAAGATCGGTTTACGCAAACACTGCAATTGGGTCCCGTGGCCCAGGAGGCTATGTAATGCTTTTGAGCAACGAACAGACCAAGCGCAGCAGTTGGGAATATTTTCTGCTTCGCGCCGCGCGGGAAATCTCGCTGTCGGAAGCGCAGTACGAAAAAATCAATGACCGCTACTCCCAACTGGAAAAAATCCTCTCGGCTTCCGACAACCCGCTGCTCGCTGAAGCCCATATTTTCGTTCAAGGCTCGATGCGGCTGAAAACGACCATCAAGCCAATCCCCGGCGCGCCTGCGGATCTTGACACCATTGATGCGGACGCAATTATTTGGCTTCCTCACGCTCAGGGCGCTGGTGCAAAGGAAGTTCTAGAAGCGATTGAGCAGCGTTTTAGGGAAGGCTCCCGCGTTCAAGAAGAAGTTAAGCAATTACGTCGTGGCATCCGGATCGTTTATGCCGACGAAAATCCAGGTTTCCACATCGATGTCACGCCTGCCCGCGCGATCAACGGAAATGGCGAAGCAAACGGCGAAGGTAAGCTGGAGGTTCCGGATCGGGTCACAGGGTGGAAAGCAAGCAGCCCTATCCCTTACTCGAATTGGTTACAGGTTGCTTCTGCCCAGGAAATCTCTCTGGAAAGCTTGGTAGTTGCCAAAAGCCAGCGGATGCTCGATGCCGCGACACAAGATCCATTGCCGCATTATCAGGATTACATCGATCAAGATCCCCTGCGTGCGACCATAAAGCTGCTCAAGCGGCATCGCGATGAATGGGCCATCAACACAAGGAGCTCTGATACTCGCCCCATATCTGCGGTCATCACCACCCTGGCCACTCACGCATACCTGGATGTCGTGAGGGAATCGCAGTCCAAGCCTTTGGCTCCGCTCGATGCAATTTTGGAAATCGTCCGCAGAATGCCGCAGCACATCGCGCATAGAGGTAACGATTGCTTTGTCTGCAACCCTGCCGATAACGGCGAAAACTTTGCAGAGAAGTGGAATCGACCGGGCGAGGGGCAAGGCTATCGCCAAGCATTTGCCAAATGGCATGCGGACGCCAGTGCATCTGTTTCATTGGGTTTGGAAAGTTTTGAATCCAACGATTCCTTTGCCGAGGCAGTGAAAAAGAATTTCGGTATTGCACCGGCATTCATTACGGCAGTGAACAATGAGATCCCTGCGAACTGGACGATGCCCGGCCGACCGGATGGCACTACTCGAAACTCTGCTTCGATGGGTTCGCTCTTCGGAGGGGCCAGCGGTGGCGGAACCTCTCAGTCGAGCGTAAAGCCAGTTGGACGCCTTGGCTGATCCTATTAAGACGCCATTGCAGCGCGGAATCGCCGCACTGCGAAACACCCTAGGTCAGGATGCTGCCGATGCATTGCTCCAGCCCGCACCCACGCGGGCTGACGAAGCGGCGTGCTTTCACTTCCCCTTGCCCACCGATTACACGGGGCAGGAGCGCCGACTGCGTATAGGTTTCCCCTCCAACTTTCCCCGTGGACTCTTGCGGCTGAACGTCGAACCCTCTCCATGGCTGGTTTGGCCGCATGCCACCAAGTCGGGGCTTTGCCTTCATGGCTTTCAGGAGCGCCCCATTATGGGCTCCCCGGAGGTCGTGGTAGAGGACAGCCTTGCTCGCTTGGCCCAGATCGTTTCGTTGTCCAAGATGGGATCAAACCAGGCAACGCGCGATATCGAATTTCAGAATGAGATCACTACCTACTGGTCTTTTCAGCACGGTCAGTCATTCCAGAACCTCTTACTGTTGGATCGCCCTCAGGCCGCCTCGCAGTTGTTTGCTCTCAGCGATCCGCGCCGGGTTATGCCATCCGGTCAGGAAACGGTTTGGTTAGCATCGAACGTAGCTGCACTCAAAGGGCATTACCGACGGGTTGTCGGGCGCTCCGCTGTCATTCGCGCGGCCGAAACTCCCGGTTTTTACGTCAAGCTTCAGACTTATCCGGATATCCGCACCCCGGATCCGGAAGATTTATTGCTGTGGCTCACGCCACACCTTCAACCAGACGATGCCGAGCAATTGCTGGCATGGTTTGAGCTGCATGGAACGTTGGCGAGTCGATGGATTGTTCTGGAGCTTCCAGGAGGGGCAGATGCTCCAACATATTGCCTCAATGTGCGCTCGCTCGGCGTACAGCAGGAGCGGGGGGCAAAGTTTGGCTTGCGTACAGCGCGCCGTCGGCCAGCTATCGCAAATGCACATCCTCCGGCGCTCGTCCGAGCAACTGCCCTGGACGTGCTTGATCGAGCGTCCATTCTGTCCCGCGATATAAGCGGTACTGCACAGCACCTTGAAAATGCTCGAGTCGTTTGTGTTGGCGTTGGCTCGTTAGGCAGTGCGGTGGCAATACAATTGGCACGATCCGGTGTCGGCCACCTTACCCTCATCGATCCTGACACTTTGGTGTCAGCCAATCTGGGGAGGCACGTTCTGGGAGCGGATAGCCTAGGTAGACTGAAAGCCTCCGCGTTGAGGGACAAGATTCTGTTAGATCTTCCGACGACAGAATGCACCGCTTATGCGACTTTTGCCGAAGTGGTGATGAGCAGCAAACCAGAAGTGTTTGATAACGCAGATCTGGTGGTGATCACGACAGCAGACTGGCAGTCGGAGGTCACTGTATGGCGAGCCAAATCAAGCGGCGCTCCTTGGGGGCTTTTACAAGCCTGGAGCGAACCGTATACCCAGGTAGGCCATGCGCTATTCGCACCAGCCGGCACCTTTGATGGCCGTCAGTTGTTCACGGACGTCGGCGATTTTCTGCATAGATTTACAGAGTGGCCGGGAGGCGGTGTTGTTCCACTGCCCGCGTGTGGCGAGAGCTTTATCCCAGGCGGCTCGCTGGGAATGACCAATATCGCCTCTATGGTGTCGCACACGGCCTTACGCGCATTGACCGGCAACATCGCCACTGCATCTTGGGTCAGCAGTATCTACAGGCCTGAAGATGTTCTGAGCCTAGGAGGCCAATACCATGGTCCCAAACTGCCAGAGGGAGCGCAGCAAATCTTACTCGAGCGCGGATGGCCGGAAGATAAGGACGAAACGGTATGACGGATATCGCATGGCGCTGGCGATGGCCGGAGGTGAATTCCGAGCTATTGGTGTCCCAAGCTGTCGCGGACATCTTGGATAGTCATCGGCAGGGCCTTTTTGGCGTGGAGCGAGGGGGACAGTTATTTGTCAACCCGGTTGATCCGAAAGGGTTGCTGCTGGCCTTGGCCACGTTGCCTCATCGCGCCGATCGGTCAGGCTGGTCTTGGCTAGAGTTGGATGCGGAGCGGTGCCGTCAGGAAATCCAGGCTGCCAACGAACAAGGGTTACGTCTGGTGGGCTATTGGCATACGCATCCCCAATCCGTTCCGGTGATCTCTCCGGCAGACATCGGAAGTTTCTCCAAATTTGCTGCACGTTACACGCAGGATCTGCCGCACCCAATAGCCGTTATTGTCGGCAAGTCCGAAAAACCAGAAGGTATCAAGGCGTGGTCGTTCAGGGACGGCAGATATGTTGAGGCAACCTGTATCAGATGAGCTTCGAGTCAGTGCGGTGGAAGGTAGGTCAGCGTTTACCTTTACCCGCTAGCATTAGTGCGAAGAGCTCTGCCTGAAAGCGGGCATCATCCAATGCGTTATGGTTCGGTTCGCTGAGTGGCTTCAGCGCAGCGGTCATTTTGGATGATTTTGTTTCCTGCCAGCTGCAACCTACAGCGCCCATAAAGTAGGCCTTCATGTCGATAGCGGTAAAACCAAAGGGGTTGGTTTCCAGGTATTTGTGGAAGTAGTAATTGACGAATGACCAGTCAAACGGTGCATTGAGTCCTACGAAAATGACCTTTTGCCCCGGTTGGCAGGACGATTTCAGCCATTGATCAAATGTCAGCATCGCCTGTTGCGGAGCGAGGCCCTCGCGCTCCAGCTTCTCCAGACTCAGCCCCGATACTGCCAGTGCTTCCGGGTCGTGTTTTGGACTGTCAGGTCGTAGTTCAAGATAGATGGACGTTACAGGTTGGGCTACAAGACAAGCTCCAATGGAAAGCAGACTGTATTCGCCTGGTATAGGCCCAGAAGTCTCGACGTCGACGGAAACATAAAGCTCATCAGGGTGCATGTCATATCCTTTCGTGTAGTTACCTGATCACGCTCAGGCTCTTAGCCATGTGAAGGTGGAAAGGCAGGTATAGCCATTGCCCCATTTTTTGCTGTTTCACTCGCTATCCGGCGTTCGAGCAGCGGCAGTGCCTGTCTACCAGCGGATTGCGCGTTCCTTTGGTCAGCTCTGGGCCCAAGCATAATGATGTGTGTCATTCTCTGATGGCGGATGAGGGCCGGACGATCATGAGTGAAACTGAGCGCTGGATAGTAAAATGCCAGAAAACTGAGGACGGTACTGGCGACATCATCATTGATCTGCCTCAAGAGTTGCTTGACCAAATGAGGTTAGGTGTTGGGGACGACCTGGAGCTAACGGTAGTGAATGGCACATTAGTCCTGACGCCCGTGTGCAACGCAACATCAGTGCGGCCCATGTTTGCTGGCGTCCTGCGTCAGGATGTCTATCATGCTTACCGCATGCGTCTGGAGACGCTTCTTCATATCTCTGTCAATGCTTCGGATCTGGACATTCACGACATGATAGTAGCTGGCTTCTCGGTCAGCCTGATCAAAATGCTTTGTGATGATGGAACCCTCAGCGACGAAGAACGCGACAGAATCATTCAACCCAAAACGCTCAAAACAAAACTGTCAGCCAATCAGCTTTTAACGTTGCATGAGAGCGATCGCCTGTTCCGGTTTGCACATATTACCGCCATGGCCGAGGTGATCTTCGGTGACAAAGGGAAGGCCAAACAATGGCTTTCCAAACCCAAAGCCCGTTTTTTGGGAGAAAGCCCATCGGCGATGGTCACTACAACCTTTGGCACACATCTAGTCGAAGAAATGCTGATTCAAGTGTCTGAGGGCATGTCATTTTGATTCAGCCGCAGCCAAACGGCTTCTACCGCTCCTTGAGTAACATGGATTTCATGCGCCTATACCGGCGTCGCCTTGCCGAATACGACATGCACGGGCATCCATGAAGCACTAGGTTTCACCCACATCGGCACCTACCGCTAGGTAGGGTTCACGCACGGCAATGGCATAGCTGGGTACTGGCGAAAACCCACTTTATCCGGTGACAGCTAGATAGAAATCATCCCGTTCAGTGGGATGAGGGGAGAAGACGGACCAGCTGTGAAATGGCCCAGTCTTCGGCATCGGAACCTCGTGTGTCGATGGGAGCTAAGCTGATTGATGCTTCTCGTTCGAATCGTTTTTTTGATCGGCCGGAGGTACAGATGAATCTGGCAGATTTTGTCTCAGTGCTTTCTGCGGGTGAGAAAATAGATGGGTGCCAACTCACCACCTCAGATGCTGTGGCCCTCGCCAGTCTGCATTTTCCTTCCCATGCCTATTGTCTTGTTGCTGATTGGGCAATATTGGATCTCGACATTCCAACACGTCAGCGAAAAGCCATTACGGATAGACAGCTAATTCCTGCTCTCGTTTACGCTTTGACCGTTATCCAAGACAGTAAAGGCCGCTTCCCGCCTGGTGATTGGGTCCGAACAACGCTGGGTGTTTCCTTCACCCATGACTGCTTATTTCGAACAAAAAACACAGTTTATGTGCTGATGGGGACTGGTCGAAGGTTGCACACGGATTTAGACATCGCACTGAGCCTGTGCTGAAAAAAGACTATTTCCGCACAGGTGAGTGACCGGTCGCGCTCACATAATATTTCGGCCTGAATGAACGCTCTCGCTGTTGTGTCAATCTATGTTGTTACCAATCGAGCCCCGTATTTGAAGTGCGACCCGTCTGTGTCAGTCTATGTTGCTGTCGTGTGGATCCCGGATCATCCTACAGGCCCCGATTTACGAGAGGGGCTGTGTCAAACTATGTTGTTGGTAACCAACACTAAAAATCGCAGCCTATGGTTGCGATTTTTTTTATCCGAATGAAGGACATTCCCCATGGACAGATTTCAGGAAATGCAGGTCTTCGCCGCCGTCGCCCAGGACCAGGGCTTTTCTGCAGCGGCGCGTCGGTTGGGGATGTCGGCGGCCAGTGTCACACGGGCGGTGGCGGCGCTGGAGACGCGCATTGGCACGCAGTTGCTCACCCGTACCACCCGCAGCGTGCATTTGAGCGAGGCGGGGCAGCGTTATCTGGAGGATTGTCGGAGGATTCTCACCGAGGTGCAGGAAGCGGAGGATTCGGCGGCGGGCAGTCACGCACAACCCCGTGGGCAATTGACGATTACCGCGCCGGTATTGTTCGGAGAGTTATTTGTCACGCCAGTGATGGTTGATTATCTGGCGCAGTTTCCTGAGGTCAGTATCAATGCGCTGTTGCTTGATCGTGTGGTCAGTGTTGTCGAAGAGGGAATCGATGTGGCGGTGCGCATCGGCGATTTGCCTGACAGTAATCAGCATGCGATTCGTGTCGGCGAAGTGCGGCGGGTGATTTGTGGTTCGCCAGCGCTGATCGCAGCCCATGGCCGGCCTTCTCATCCGCAGGATCTGGTGCAGGCGCCGATCATTGCGACATCGGCCACGGGCCAGTTACGTAACTGGCCATTCCTTGAACATGGCGATCCGCTGACGGTGCGCACGGAGGCTCGGCTGGTGGTCACCGCCAATCAGGCTGCCATCACGGCCGCCTGCCTGGGCCTGGGATTCACCCGTGTGTTGTCTTATCAAGTCGCGAGAAAAGTCGCGGCGGGTGAGTTGCAAATCGTCCTGGCCGAATTCGAATTGGCGCCGTTGCCGATTCATGTGATTTATCAGGGCGGGCGCAAGGCGCCAGCGCGAGTACGCAGTTTTGTCGACTTCACGGTGAATGCCCTGCGCGAGCATCCCGCTTTGAAGAACGAGGCATTATTGCTCTAGCTGAAATAATGGATTGCGTTTGCTGGTTATTCTGTTGTTTCGGTAGCAGGTGGAAGATGACAACCCATCGGCGCCGACACTTTCCAATTGGCGCCTCCACCCAGCGGAGTCGACCATGCAAGCCATCAAACTCTACAACTTCCCACGCTCTGGCCATGCTCATCGTGTGGAGCTGATGCTGTCCCTGCTGCAACTGCCAACTGAACTGATCTTTGTCGATCTGGCCAAGGGCGCACACAAGCAGCCGGATTACCTGGCGCTCAATCGCTTTGGTCAGGTACCGGTGATTGATGATCAAGGCGTGGTGCTGGCCGACTCCAACGCGATCCTGGTCTATCTGGCGCAGAAATATGGCAACGGTCGTTGGCTGCCCACCGATCCCGTCGGTGCGGCCAAGGTGCAGCGCTGGTTATCGGTCGCCGCCGGGCCGATTGCCTTTGGCCCGGCAAGAGCAAGGCTGATCACCGTGTTTGGTGCGCCTTACAACGCTGAAGAGGTGATCGCTTACGCCCACACCGTGCTCAAAGTGATCGATCAGGAACTGGCCGCCACCCCATACCTTGTCGGCAATGAGCCGACCATTGCCGACGTCGCGGCCTACAGCTACATCGCCCATGCGCCGGAAGGCAATGTGTCGCTGGACGACTACGCCAACATCCGCGCCTGGCTGGCGCGCGTCGAAGCCTTGCCAGGGTTTGTCGGCATGCCGCGCACCGTCGCCGGCCTGCAAAAAACAGCCTGATGCTCACGGCCCGATTCAGTCGGGCCGTTCTTGTTGCGCGATAAGCGCAGGGGAGAAGCCGTTATGGACCGTTCACCTTGGCACGCTGGCGAGAAACAGTTGCAGGCTCACGTAGGTGTAGCCGAGCGAATGGACACATTAGGTCGTAGGGTGATTCGCGGCGAGATGCCCGATCAGCACCGCCAGTTCTATCAGCAACTGCCGTTCATGCTGTACGGCGCGGTGGATGCTGACGGCAACCCTTGGGCCAGTGTTCTTGAAGGGCCGCCGGGTTTTGCTCATTCTCCAGCGCCTGCGCTGTTACAGTTCGACAGCCTGCCCGGCAGCGACGACCCCGCGCAATTGCAAGACGGCGCGGCGATCGGCCTGCTCGGTATCGAGCTGCACACCCGGCGTCGCAACCGTATGAATGGCCGGGTCGGTGCTGTGGCTTCGAGCGGCTTCGGGGTGACGGTGGACCAATCGTTCGGCAATTGCCCGCAATACATTCAATTGCGCCAGTTTCGCTCGGTGCCCCTGGCGGACCCGTCGACCCGTGTCGCGCAGCATCTCAACGCGCTGGATGAGTCGGCCCAAGCCATGATCGCCGGGGCCGATACCTTCTTTGTCGCCAGTTATGTGGACGTCGACGGCCAACGTTCGGTGGATGTTTCTCATCGCGGTGGTCAGGCCGGTTTCGTACAGGTGGAAGGTAATCGCCTGACCATCCCGGACTTCGCCGGCAACCTGTTCTTTAACACCTTGGGCAACCTGCTGATCAATCCTCGGGCCGGTTTGCTGTTCATCGATTTCAATACGGGCGATCTGCTGCACCTCAGCGGCCGCGCGGACGTCATCCTCGAAGGTCCGCAGGTCGAGGCTTTTCAGGGGGCCGAGCGGCTCTGGACCTTTGAGGTAGAGCGCGTGGTGCGCCGGCCTGCGGCGCTGGCCTTGCGCTGGCGCTTTGACGGCGTGTCGCCCACCAGTTTGCTGACTGGTACCTGGGCGCAGGCAAATGCACGCCTGCAAGCCAAGGCCCTGGGCGATCACTGGCGGCCGTTGCGGGTGGCGCGCATCGAACAGGAAAGCCACAACATCCGTTCGATCTATCTGGAGCCCGCTGATGACGCCGGGTTGCCGGTGTTCCAGGCCGGGCAGCATTTGCCGCTGCGCTTCAATATTGCCGGCGATGTGCACATCCGCACGTACAGCCTGTCGAGCGCGCCGTCCGATGATTTTTTCCGCATCAGCGTGAAGCGTGAAGGCCTCGTGTCGTCGCACCTGCATGAGCAGATCCGGGTCGGCGATGTGCTGGAAGCCCGCGCGCCCCAAGGGCATTTCACCGTGGAGCCCCATGAGCGGCGGCCGCTGGTGCTGTTGGCCGCAGGCGTCGGCATCACGCCGCTGCTGTCGATGGTGCGCGAGGTGGTGTATCAAGGCCTGCGCACGCGGCGTATTCGTCCGACCTGGTTTTTCCAGAGTTCGCGGACCCTGGCCGATCAGCCGTTTCGTCCCGAGCTGGACCGCTTGCTGGATGGCCTCGGTGACGCGGTGCGCGTGCGGCGGTTGCTCAGTCAGCCTGAGGCGGAGGCTCGCGAGGGTGAAGATTTCGACCTGACCGGGCGGATTGACGGCGACTTGCTCAAGACGATGCTTGAGGCGGAGGACTACGACCAAGTGGATTTTGTCCTCTGCGGCCCGGGCAGTTTTACCCAAGCGCTGTACGACACGCTGCGGGAACTGGACATTCGCGATTCGAGGATTCATGCCGAAACCTTTGGCCCGTCGACACTGCGTCGCACGCCAGACCCGGATGCGGTGGTCATCGAACAACCACCGGCCGCCACGGTTTCAGTGCCCGTTGTGTTCGAGCGCTCGGCCAAAGAAGCGCGCTGGCAGCCGGATGGCGGCAGTTTGCTGGAGTTGGCGGAAAGCCGCGGTTTGCGCCCGGAATTCAGTTGCCGTGGGGGTTCCTGCGGGACCTGCAAGACCCGTCTGATCAGTGGCGCGGTGAATTATCCACAGCCTCCGGCGGAAGTGCCCGATGCGGGAGAGGTGCTGATTTGTTGCGCGGTGCCGGCGCAGGGGTCGCAGCCGTTGGTGCTGGACCTGTGACCCTTCGGGCTAACACAGAAAACCCTCGTGGGAGCGAGCCGGCACGCGAAAGCGGTGTATCAGCCAACTTCAATGTTGAATGTTAAACAGCCTTCGCGAGCAGGCTCGCTCCCACATTGGGCCGGGGTTGGCCTGAAAAATACTGCGAACGTCCTACAGACTTGAGTGTTCGGGAGGACGATTCCGACACGTTCTAGCGGTTGTCGTGTCGGAAGTCGGGGGGATAGGCTTTGGAGGTCGCTGCACATCAGCGATCGGGTCTGGAAAACCCGAAGATAATAGGCTTGTCCCCCGTGGCATACTGTGGCGCTTTTTTCTGGCTTCAGTTTGAGTTATGGCGGCTGTGCGTGGGAGACCTTCGGGTCTGCCGGGTTTTGACCTTTTATCTCGGTTTTTCCAGTCCGCGTACAGCTGCCACCTTTTCGTCTGGAAAACGAAACATGGCGGTTCAACTTCCATAGCTCAAAAGGTCTTTTGCCATGATTAAAGAAACACCAAATCCCCCGGAAACCGACGACGTTTCCCCTTACGAATCCATCGATTCCAAAAAGCTCAACGAAGCCGCCGAGCGGGCGCTGGATCACTACCTCAACCCCTCCGCCCTCAAATCCCCCGCGACCCGCAAGCCCAGCACGATGTTCATGATCGCGCCGGACATCAAAGACGAAGACCTGCTGGCCCACACCTGTGAATCCTTGGCCCAGGCCAATGTGATGGCGAGTGATTTTGCGGGGTACCTGGAAGGACCGCACCGGCACACGGCGATGGCGATTCAGCAGATCGTCATGCTCGCGGAGCTGGCGGTGAACCGGATGCTGGACAACGTGGCCGTAACAAACACCGCGCCACACCGCTAAACCCCTGTAGGAGCGGGGGGGGGGGGGGGGGGGGGGGGGGGGGGGGGGGGGGGGGGGGGGGGGGGGGGGGGGGGGGGG
>NZ_JBXAJV010000033.1:0-14534 GCF_058797635.1 Pseudomonas sp. GW823-FHT02C02
TGGCCTTGCCAGTGACGGTTACTGATCGGTCAAAGGTGATGCCACCCTGGGCGACCGGGCCTTTGGAATCGGTGACCGAGTCAATGGCCGGTGTGACCGCCACCGCCACGGTCAAGGTTCGTGGCGCGGAGCTCTGACCCGAACCGTACAACGCCTTCGCGGTAAAGCTATGGGCCCCCGCACTCAACCCGGACACCAGCAAGGTCCAGACCCCCGTGCCCGAATCCGCCGTCGGCTGACCTTTGGAGACCGTACCGTCGAGCACATCGATTTTCTGGCCTTTGCTGGCCGTACCGGTCAGCGTGATGCTGGTATCAACCGTGCTCCCGCCTTCTGCGATCTCATCCCCATTGGAATCGGTCAAACGGGTGATCGCAGGCTTCACATCCTCCACAGCCTTGACCGTGTAGGTACGCACCTGAAACGGCAGCGCATTGTTTTCATCCTGACTGCCACTCAACCCCGCCTTGAACTCAACTTTCAGTTCGCTCCCGTCCCTCAGGTTTTTCAATTCATTGAATGGAATCGGATGCGTGTAAAAGCCCTGGGTAATCCAAGTTTCGTTGGTTTGCGAGAGAGGCGGCTGCCAAAATGTCTGGGCGTAGGGACTGTCGTCATTGTTGGTGCCTTGCACCCGCAACCAGACGAACTGTTTCAGCGCAATGAACGGCCAGGCGTTAACCTGGATCACCGCGTTGTCGGTCAGCTGGCTGACGTCGAATTCGGCCCCTTCACCGTTGTCCGCGGCCTGGAGGATCAATGGTTTGTCGAGCACGTTTTCCGGCAGTGGCAGCACCGATAACGTCAGGGAGTCCGAGGGCATGGGGCTGCTGCTGCCGCGAGTTACCTTGTAGTTCACCGTTACCGCTTTGCCGAGGCTGAAGGCGACTACCTTAGGCTCCAACGGTATCTCCTGCGGCCCGAGCGTGGTCACAGGCCACGGTGCGGTGGTATGCGAACCCTCGGGCAGCGTGCCGTCGGCACCGGTCCAGATTGCAGTGATCTGGTCGCCGACCAGCATTCCGTCGTAGTTGACGACGGCGGTCAGATGGGTCTGGGCATTCAACGGATCAAGGCGGGTGCCGCCGTCCGCTTCTTTCACGGCCGGGGGTAACAGTTGGCCAATCGCCTGGCCAACCCCAAATTCCAGCACATTCGAATAACTCGTCTCGCTCGTCGCCGCCCGCCAGATCCGGTAACTCACCGTCACCTTCTTGCCGCGGTTCGGCTCGATGTGTTCGGCGACAAACGTGGCGTTGAGGGTGAAGTGCACGTCCTTGTCCTTGGACAGCCCGTTGAGGGTGACGGAGTCTTCCGTGGTACCCGTGACTTCACCCGTCCAGGTGTAGGTCACGATGTCACCGGATTGGGTCGGTTTGACGGTCGGCCTTGGCGCGGTCAGTTTGCCGATGCCGCCGGGCAGGTCCCCGGGCTCCAGCGCTCCGTCCTGTTCACCGAGGACGATGGGTTTGACCAGTTCGAGTTGCGGCTCGCCCACCTGCAGCAGCGCCGCATGCAGCGATTCGCGGCGGATGACTTCACCGTTCGGGCCTTCGCGGAGCAGGTAGTACGACAGCTCCAGCGTGCCGCCTTCCAGGGTTTTCAGGTGCCTGCCGTCCACCGCGATGAAGAAATCTTGCTGGGCTTCGATCTCTTCCCAGGTTGGAAAATACCAATCCAGCTCAGGGGTGTAGCTGCCGGTATCCGGGCGGGTGCCGGCCCAGATGAGGTCGATGGCCATGCCCTGCTGCATGATCGGATCGAACGGAATCCGCACGCGAGGGTGAGGCAGGTCCGGATCAATCGCGCCGTTTTGTTCATCTTCGGCCTTGGGCGCGGCCAGGTGTTTCGGTTCGCCGATGAAGGTGACAAATTGCCCCTTGGACGGCAGGGGGTCGGTCACGCCCGGGCGCTCTACGCGATAGGAAAAGGTCACCTGGGTTTTGGCCAGTTGGCGCACGTCGGCGTTGGACAGGATGACTTTGTAAGTATGCGGCAGGTTGTCGACCGTCTGGGCCGGCGCGATGACTTCCACGGCCTCGTTGTCCACGGTGGTGCCGCGCATCTTCAGGATGATGCGGTCGTCCTGCTCGAACGCCGGCGCTTTGGCCCAGACCTCGCCCGTGATGTCATCTTCGCCCAGCGCATCGAGGTCGAGAACGTTGTTCACGGCCTCCTGGACGACCGGTGCGTCCAGAAAATCGACGCCGGTCATGACCACCAGCCGCGTGGCCTTGCACCAGTCTTGCGAATAATTGTGCACCACATCGCGCACGCGGAAGGTGACCGCCAGCCCGGAGATGTCGGTGTCGCCCGCGGCCAGGATGGTGGCTTCGTCGACGTGGATCACGATCGGGTGAGTGGCCGGGTCGCTGATCTGCTCGGCAGTCAGCGGCGCGGATTCCACGAGCACACCGCCCCAGCTCAGCACGATGACATCGCCCACCGCCGCATCCGGATAAGGCACGCCGGTCCCGGACTCGGCCCGAACGATGATGTCCACCCCGGCCGCGGCGATCTCCTTGTCGACGATGTTCTCGACGATGGCCGGATCGATGAACAGGTACAGGTTCGAGTGGCTGCCTTCTTCCGGGTTAAGGTCCTGGCCCGCAGGAATCTCCAGCTTGGCGTAGAGCTTGAGCGCCGGCGTAAACGTCTCGGCGCCCTGATTGAAACGGGTCACCCGGTACGCCAGCGTGTGCGCCCCGGTCAGCCAATGCCTGGGCTCGACCCACAAGGTCACCCGCTGACCGACTTCGGCGTCGTCGGTGATGATGTGCTGATTGACCACTTGGCCGTTGAACAGCAGCTCGACCTTGTCGCCTTTGCCCATGCTTGACCAGGCCGGGACGTAGACTTTGAGCCCGTTGATGGGGAAGTTGTCCAGGGCGGCGGCGCGGTTGATTGCCCAGACGTCAGTGGAAGAGTCCAGTAGACGGGCGCCGGGGATTTCTGGTTCACGCAGCAGCCTGGAAACGGGGTGACGGACGGGTTGCACGAGCATGGGGAGACTCCTGTCGAGGGGGGCTGGGCGACGGAGTTATTTAAGGTGTGAGTCACGGCGATTGGCTACTGTCAGAAATGACAGGTGGAGGCGCTTTCCCGACAAGTGGTACATCCCGTATGGGAGCGACGCGTCGCTTCGATCTCAAGCATGTGCTTGCGAATCAACGAAATATGACGGTAAAAGCGCCGGATCTTTAAAGGATTTTTACCCATGAGCTCGATTCTCGACCTGGAGATCTTCGTTCGCACCGCCGACTCCGGCAGCATCTCCGCCGCCGCCCGTACTTTGGAACTCACCCCTGCCGCTGCCAGCATCGCCCTCAAACGCCTGGAAACCCGCCTCGGCATCCGCCTGTTCGCGCGCTCCACGCGCAGCATGCGCCTGACCGAGGAAGGCCGGCGTTATCTGGAAAGCGTGCGTCTGGCCCTGGCCGCCCTGGCGGAAGGTGAACAGGCCCTCAAGCCTCAAACCCAAGGCTTGAGCGGCGTGTTGCAACTGGCCGCGCCGTCAGACTTCGGGCGCAATGTGTTGTTGCCGTGGCTGGATGACTTCAAGCGCCAGCACCCGAATATCCAACTGCAACTGCTGCTCAATGACCGCCACTCAGACCTCTTTCGCGAAACCGTCGACGTCGCGTTGCGTTTCGGCGTGCCCAGCGATTCGACGCTGGTGGCGTTGCCGATTCTGCCGGGGCATCGTCGTGTGGCCTGCGCCAGTCCCGATTACCTCGCCCGCCACGGCATGCCGAAAACGCCGGCGGACCTCGGCGAGCACAGCGCCCTGCTCTACCTGCGGAACGGCCGGCCTTATAACTGTTGGCGTTTCAGTCGGCAGCATGAAGTGTTGGAGGTTGAGGTGCGCGGCGACTACCTCACCGACGACGGCGAAGTCGCCCGTCGCTGGGCGTTGGCCGGGCATGGCATTGCTTATAAAGCCTGGCTGGATGTCGCCGCCGATGTGCAGGCCGGGCGGCTGGTGACGCTGTTTGATGACTGGCAAGGCGAAAGCGTGCCGTTCAATTTGCTGTGCCCGCATCGGGTGCAGGTCTCGGAGCGGGTCAAGGTGTTGCAAGCGTTTCTGCAAGAACGTTGTCATGCACTTTGCGTATAAATTCACTTTTCGACGCGCAGGCGTTCTGGTATTTGATTGAAGCTTTCCCACGGTAAAAGGATTTCCTCATGAGTTATCGCACGCTGGGTCATTCGGGTTTACAGGTGTCGACCCTGACCCTGGGCACCATGATGTTCGGCGAACAGACCAGTACCGAAGATTCCATGCGGATCATCGACAAGGCCTGGGACCAGGGCATCAATTTCATCGACACTGCGGACGTCTACACCGGCGGCCGTTCCGAAGAGATCGTCGGCGAAGCGATTGCCGGCAACCGTCACGAATGGGTGCTGGCGACCAAGGTCGGCTTTGGCCCGGTGGACGGTGTGCCGAACCGCAGCGGGTTGAGCCGCAAGCATATTTTCAATGGCCTTGATGCCAGCCTGACGCGTTTGGGCACTGACTACCTCGACATCTATTACCTGCACCGCGAAGACCACAACACGCCGCTGGAAGTGACCATGTCGGCGATTGGCGATCTGATTCGCCAGGGCAAGATCCGGTACTGGGGCCTGTCGAACTACCGTGGCTGGCGGATTGCCGAGGTGATCCGGGTGGCGGATCAGTTGGGTGTTGATCGGCCGGTGATCAGTCAGCCGCTGTACAACATCGTCAACCGTCAGGCCGAGACCGAGCAGATTACGGCCGCGCAAAATTATGGTTTGGGCGTGGTGCCTTACAGTCCGCTTGCGCGCGGAGTGCTCAGCGGCAAATATGCGCCGGACGTGAAACCGGACGCCAACAGCCGCGCCGGTCGCGCTGACAAACGCATTCTGGAAACCGAATGGCGAGTGGAGTCGTTGCGTATTGCCCAGCAGATTCATCGGTACACGCAGGAACGTGGCGTGGGCATTGTCGAGTTCGCCATTGCCTGGGTGTTGAACAACAGCGCCGTGACATCGGCGATTGTCGGACCGCGCACCGAGGAGCAATGGGATGCTTACACCAAGGCGCAGGCGGTGAAGATCACGGCTGAAGACGAGGCGTTCATTGATTCGCTGGTCACGCCGGGGCATTCGTCGACGCCAGGGTTCAATGATGTGAGTCATTTTGTTTCAGGGCGTAAACCGCGTACCGCCTGATATTTTTCGCGAGCAGGCTCGCTCCCACAGTGGACCGCATTTCAAGGTGGGAGCGGCTTGCAGTGAAAATAGTCCACGGATGACCGCGATCCTGTGGGAGCGAGCCTGCTCGCGATGAGGCCCTCACACCCGACACACCTCGCACTGCAATGGTGCAAAACCCCGTAAACCACGCCCATTACCGTGACTTGCCAGTCCCGTTTTGACCCGTGCCGAAAAATAAACCTGCCCTTCGTCGGTGCGTTTCCCCCTACAAGCGTTGTGCCTTTACCCTCTCCCCACCGATTGTCGAACAATTTCGCCACTTGACCTGCCCCGCTCTAGGATCTGGCCTAGACTCATTTTCGCGAGGTAAAACCGGTCAGTCATCTGGTGGTAAAAAACTCGAAACTTTCGGTCCTGCCCAAGGGTCAGGTTAAAGGTAGGGCCTCAGCGACTGGTGCATTCCTTGCAACGGCCCCTTCACCCTTTCTGCATTAGCGCATGGGGCAGCATTTGCTCACCGATGCGAAGCGCGTTTGCGCCCGGCCACAGGATTTGGCCACGAACACCGTTGGTGCCAGACCTAGAATTAGATCAACAACACGGGAGATTCATATGATTAGTGCGGCTTTAGATATTCAGGGAGAGCGTGCTCATCAGCAGGTCGGCGAATCAAGCGCCGTGAATGCTCCGAGCGCCAAATCGATCAGCGTACCAGGCACCAAAACGCTGTCACCGGCTGCCAGTCAGAATCCGAACAGAAAGAAGGTATTGTTCGTCACCTCCGAGATCGCCGATCTGGTCAAGACCGGCGGCCTGGGTGACGTTTCCGCAGCGCTGCCCCGGGCCATGTCTCATCTGCACGATGTGCGGGTGCTGATCCCCGGTTACCCGCAAGTGCTGCACAGTGAAAACCCGATCCATATCATCGGTGAACTGGGTGGGCACGCCGCACTGCCACCCTGCAAGATCGGACGCATGGACATGCCGGACGGTCTGGTCATTTACGTGTTGATCTGCCCCGAACTCTACGAGCGCGAAGGTTCGCCTTACGGCGCCAACAACGGCCGCGATTGGCCGGACAACCACATTCGTTTCGCCCGCCTGGGCCTGGCCGCCGCCGATATCGCCGCCAATCTGGCACAAATCCACTGGTGCCCGGATCTGGTGCATGCCCATGACTGGCCAGCCGGCCTGGCGCCAGCGTACATGCACTGGCGTGGACAGCGCACCCCGACGCTCTTCACCATTCACAACCTGGCCTATCAAGGCGTCACCAGCCTGGGCTCGTGCCCTGAACTCGGTATTCCCAACCATGCCTTGCAACAGGAAGGCATGGAGTTCTACGGCAAGATGTCGTTCCTCAAGGCCGGCATGGCCTATTCGAGCCACATCACCACCGTCAGCGCCACTTACGCCCAGGAAATCACCACGCCGGCCTTCGGCTGCGGTCTCGACGGCTTTCTCGCCGCCAAGACCCAGCAAGGCCTGCTCAGCGGTATTCCCAATGGCATCGATGAAAGCTGGGACGCCGCCACCGACCCGCACCTGTTCTGCCCGTTCGGCATCGGCGACTGGGACGGCAAAGCAGTCAACGCCGCCCATGTCCGCGACCTGTTCGGCCTGGAAGACTCCGAAGGCCCGCTGTTCGCCGTGGTCTCGCGCCTGGTCTATCAGAAAGGTCTGGACCTGACCGAAGCGGTCTCCGAATACATCGTCAACAACGGGGGCCAGATCGCGATCATCGGTCGTGGCGAGCCCGAAGAAGAACAAGCCATGCGGGAACTCGCCCTGCGCTTCCCCGGGCAAATCGGCGTGCGCATCGGCTTCAATGAAACCGACGCCCGTCGCATGTTCGCCGGCAGTGATTTCCTGTTGATGCCGTCGCGTTACGAGCCATGCGGCTTGAGCCAGATGTACGCCCAGCGCTTCGGCTCGCTGCCGGTGGCCCGCAATACCGGCGGTCTGGCCGACACCATCGAAAACGGCGTGACCGGTTTCCTGTTCGACGAATCCACGGTGGAGAGCTATCAAGAAGCCCTGAGCCGCGCGTTCAAGGTCTTCGCCTTCCCCGGCCTGCTCAGCGCCATGCGGTGCCGCGCCATGGCCGCGCCGTTCAACTGGTGCAAGGCGGTTGAACCCTACGCCGAACTCTACGAACGACTGGTCGCCAAAGCCCTGGGTAAATCGGGCAAACAGTAAAAAGAGGTTTTCAACGATGCCGTTACGGACCCTTGAGACCTGGCCCCACGGCGCAATCATGCTGGACGCAGAACACACGCGTTTTGCCTTGTGGGCGCCAGATGCGTTTTACGTCAGTGTCGAACTGGAAGATGGACAATCCTTGCCGCTACTGCCTCAGGCTGATGGCTGGTTCGTGATCAAGACCCGTTGCACGGCGGGTACGCGTTACCGCTACAACATCGATGGCGAGCTGGAAGTGCCGGACCCGGCCTCCCGCGCGCAGGCCGGCGATATCGGCGACCACAGCGTGGTGGTCGATCCACTCGCCTATCAATGGCAGAACAGCGCCTGGACCGGCCGCCCCTGGAACGAGGCGGTCATCTACGAATTGCATGTCGGTGCGCTCGGCGGCTTCAGTGAAGTCGAGAAGCACCTGGCGCGCCTCGTTGACCTGGGCATCACCGCGATCGAGCTGATGCCGCTGGCGCAGTTCCCCGGCGATCGCAACTGGGGTTACGACGGGGTTCTGCCCTACGCGCCCCAATCGTCCTATGGCACTCCCGAACAACTTAAACATCTGATCGACACCGCCCACGGCCATGGCCTGGCGGTGATTCTCGACGTGGTCTACAACCACTTCGGCCCGGACGGCAATTACCTGCATCACTACGCCAAGGGCTTTTTTCGCGAAGACAAGCACACGCCTTGGGGCGCGGCCATCGATTTCCGGCGCCGAGAAGTGCGGGACTTTTTTATCGACAATGCGCTGATGTGGTTGCTGGAATACCGCTTCGATGGTCTGCGCCTGGATGCCGTGCACGCCATTGAGAGCCCGGACTTTCTTCAGGAACTGGCGCAGACGGTTCGCGAGCAAACCAACCCGGCGCGGCACGTCTGGCTGACGGTCGAGAACGAACACAACCAGGCCAGCCTGCTGGAGGAAGGATTCGACGCGCAGTGGAACGATGACGGCCACAACGCCTTGCACGTTTTGCTGACCGGTGAGACCGACGCCTACTACGCCGACTATGCCGACAACCCCACGGAAAAACTGGCGCGCTGCCTGAGCCAGGGCTTCGTGTTTCAGGGCCACGTGACCCGCCACGGGACAACCCGGGGCGAGCCCAGCGGTCACCTGCCGCCCAGCGCGTTCGTGCTGTTTTTGCAGAACCATGACCAGATCGGCAACCGTGCCTTCGGCGAACGCTTGCATCAACTGGCTCCCCTCGAAGCCCTGAAAGCGGCGACCGCGCTGTTGCTACTGTCGCCGATGATCCCGCTGATGTTCATGGGCGACGAATTCGCGGCCGAAGAGCCGTTCCTGTTTTTCACCAGTCACCACGGTGAACTGGCGGAGCTGGTCCGTGAAGGGCGACGGAATGAATTCGCGGCCTTCAGCGCCTTTGCCGATCCTCATAGACGCGAACAGATCCCCGATCCGAACGCGCCTCAGACCTTTGAAGCGTCGCGGCCAAAACTGACCGCCACCCGGCAATCGGCCATGCAGGGGCTGTATCACCAACTGCTGCGGATTCGCCACGACCACATCATCCCCCACCTGCCGGGCGCTCAAGCCCTGGGTGCCGAGGTGTTGGGCGAAGGTGCAGTGACAGCGCGCTGGCGACTGGGCAATGGCCGTCAGCTGCGCATTGACCTGAACCTCAGCGACAAGCCAGTGGTCCACTCCCCACAGGCCGACGCCAGGTTGTTGTTCGAAACGCCGCCTCAGTCAGCCGGCCTGTTGGAACAGGGCACCCTTGCCCCGTATTGCGCGCTAGTCAGCCTCACGGCCGCAGCCCCTTGCTACCCCCGGATGGAGAGCGCCAATGAGTGATGCGCAATTGGAAATACTGGCCGGCCGTGCCGGTTTGGCAGTCGACTGGATCGACGCCAACGGCCGCCCGCAGAAAGTCGCCCCCTCGGTATTGCGCAATGTCCTGATCGGACTCGGCCACCCGGCCAGCACCGCACAGGAAATCGACGCCAGCCTCCTGCAATTGCAGGAGGTGCAACAGACCCGGCATCTGCCGCCGCTCATTACCGCCGATTTCGGCGTCAGCCTCGACCTGGCGCATTTCTTTGAACCGGAATCGCCGTGCGAGATCCACCTTGAAGATGGCTCACGACTCAACCTGAAACTGGACGCCGAGGCCCAACTGCCCGGCCTGGTTCCGGTCGGGTATCAGCACGTCAGCATCGACGGACAATCATTTACCCTGGCCGTGGCACCGGCGCGCTGCTACAGCGTCGGCGATGCCGTCGACAGTCCGATCCCGCGCACCTGGGGCCTCAGCGTGCAGTTGTACTCGCTGCGTCGCGCCGGCGATGGCGGGTTCGGCGATACCCAGGCGCTGGAAGACCTCGCTCGAGTGGCCGGCGAACGCGGTGCCGAGGCGCTGGCGATCAGTCCGCTGCACGCGATGTTTGGCAGCGACACCCAACGCTACAGCCCGTACTCACCGTCCAGCCGGTTGTTTCTCAACAGCCTCTACGCCGCGCCGGGCGCTATTCTCGGCGAGCGCGCGTGGCGTGCCGCGATAGACGCCACCGGCCTCGCTGCCGAACTGCAACATCTGGAAGAACAGCCGCTGATTGACTGGCCCGTGGCCGCCGAAGCCAAGCATCGTTTGCTGCAAGCCTTGTATGAAGGCTTCGTCCAGGGCGAACACCCGTTGCATGCCGATTTCAGCAGTTTCCGCCACGCGGCCGGTGAGGCACTGGAAAACCACTGCCGCTTCGAAGCCATACAAGAAGCGCGCGCCGCCAAGGGTGAAACCCTCGACTGGCGCGAGTGGCCGGAACAATGGCGCGACCCGCGCAGCGCCGCCCTCGCCGAATTTGCCGAAGAGAACGCCGGTCGCATTGGCTTCTTCGCGTTCAGCCAATGGCTGATCACCCGTTGTCTGGAGCGCGCACAAACCGCCGCCCGCAGCGCGGGGATGAGCATTGGGCTGATCGCTGATCTGGCGGTGGGTGCCGACGGCGGTGGCAGTCAGGCGTGGAGTCGCCAGGACGAACTGCTCGCCTCACTGACGGTGGGAGCGCCACCGGACATTCTCAACCGCACCGGCCAGGGCTGGGGCATTTCCGCGTTCTCTCCTGAAGGCCTGGTGCGCAACGGCTTTCGCGCCTTCATCGAAATGCTCCGGGCCAATTTCGCCCACGCCGGCGGCTTGCGCATTGATCACGTCATGGGCCTGCAACGGCTGTGGGTGATCCCCAATGGCTCGCCGCCCGCCGACGGCGCCTACCTGTATTACCCGGTGGACGACCTGCTGCGCCTGCTCAGCCTTGAATCCCATCGCCATCAGGCGATCGTACTGGGCGAAGACCTCGGGACGGTGGCCGATGGTCTGCGGGAAAAACTCATCGCCCGCTCGATCCTCGGCATGCGCGTGCTGCTGTTTGAACAGGACAACGCGCACTTCAAATCGATTCTCGACTGGCCGGACAACGCCCTCGCGACCACCAGCACTCATGACCTGCCGACGCTCAATGGCTGGTGGCATGGCCGTGACATCGACTGGAACGCCCGATTGGGCCTGGTCGATGCCACGGGTGAAATCGAATGGCGCCATCACCGTGAGCGCGAGCGTGAAGGCCTGCGTCGCGTGCTGAGCGAGGACCCGCAGAACTTCCGCGAAGAATCCCATGAGACGGACCAGATACTGGACGCGGCGGTACGCTTTCTCGGGCATACCCGGGCACCGCTGGTGTTGCTGCCACTGGAAGATGCCCTGGGCATCGAACAACAGGCCAACCTGCCCGGCACCATCGACACGCACCCCAACTGGTCGCGGCGCTTGCCGGGCAGCAGTGAAGCGCTGCTCGATGACCCGGACGCCTCGCGGCGCCTGGAATTGCTCGCCTGCGCGCGACTTCAGGCTGGCGAGCGTGACCAATGAATCAGTCAATACAACCGCTGCCGCTTCGCGCGTCGTTGCGCCTGCAATTCCATAAAGGCTTCACGCTGGATCAAGCCGTGCCGTTGGTGCCGTACTTTGCCAGCCTGGGCATCAGCCACGTCTATGCCTCGCCACTGCTTGCTGCCCGCGCCGGTTCAATGCACGGGTACGACGTGGTGGACCCGACCACGGTCAACCCTGAGCTGGGCGGCGAAGCGGCCTTGCGCCGCCTGGTTGCGGCCCTGCGCGAACACAAGATGGGGCTGATCCTCGATATCGTGTCCAACCACATGGCCGTCGGCGGTAGTGATAACCCTTGGTGGCTGGACTTGCTGGAATGGGGACGCCTGAGCCCTTACGGCGAGTTTTTCGACATTCAATGGCACTCACCCGACCCGCTGATGGAGGGCCAGTTGCTGCTGCCTTTCCTCGGCAGCGATTACGGCGTCGCCTTGCAAGACGGCACCCTGCCCTTGCGCTTTGATGCACAACGCGGTGCGTTTTATGTCGAGCACTACGAGCATCACTTCCCGATCTGCCCGTCGAGCTACGGTGAACTGCTGCGAACCGACGACGAGCAACTCAAGTTTCTCGCCGACCGTTTCAGTGCTTTGAGCTACCAGACCGACTCGCACAGCCTGGCGCAACCGCTGAAGGCAGAGCTGCGCGAACTGGCCAGTGACCCTGCGATCCTGCAGTGCATTCAGCAGAATCTCAGTGCCTACGATTCGCTGACGCCCGATGGTTTTAAGCGGCTGCACAACCTGCTCGAACGCCAAAGCTATCGGCTGGCCAGTTGGCGCACGGCGGCGGATGACATCAATTGGCGGCGTTTTTTCGATGTCAACGAATTGGGCGGCCTGCGGGTCGAACGCCCCGCCGTGTTCGAAGCGACCCACGCGAAAATCTTCGAGTTGGTGGCTGAAGGGCTGGTCGACGGTCTGCGCATCGACCACATCGACGGCCTCGCCGACCCGCGCGGCTACTGCCGCAAACTACGGCGTCGGGTCGATACCCTGTCGCCCGACCGGCACCTGCCAATCTACGTCGAGAAGATTCTCGGTGAAGGTGAAACCCTGCACCGCGACTGGTCGGTGGACGGCACCACCGGTTACGAATTCATGAACCAGTTGTCGTTGCTGCAGCACGATCCCGAGGGTGAAAAGGTTCTGGGTGAACTGTGGAATCGCTTCAGCGAACGACCCGCCGACTTCCGTCAGGAAGCGCAATTGGCGCGCCAGCAGATTCTCAACGGCTCCTTGGCCGGCGATTTCGAGAGTGTGGCCCAGGCGTTGCTGCAAGTGGCTCGGGACGATCTGATGACCCGCGACCTGACCTTGGGCGCGATCCGTCGGGCGTTGCAGGAACTGATCGTGCATTTCCCGGTGTACCGCACCTACATCAGCCCGCGTGGCCGTTCTGCCGAAGACGATGTGTTTTTCCAGCAGGCCATGGACGGTGCCCGGCAGACCCTCGGCGAGGCCGATTGGCCGGTGCTCGATTGCCTGGCCGGTTGGCTCGGCGGTGAGCCGTGGCGCAAACGCCCGGTGGGTCGTCAGCGCAAGATCCTCAAGCATGCGTGTGTGCGGTTCCAGCAACTGACTTCACCCGCCGCAGCCAAGGCTGTGGAAGACACCGCGTTCTATCGCTCAGCGGTGCTGCTGTCGCGCAATGATGTGGGCTTCAGCACCGAGCAATTCAGTGCGCCGGTCGCCGATTTCCATGCCGTCTGCATCAATCGCCTGGAGCAGTTTCCGGACAACCTGCTGGCCACCGCCACCCACGACCACAAACGCGGCGAAGACACCCGCGCGCGGTTGGCGGTGTTGAGTGAACGCAGCGCCTGGTACGCCGAGCAGGTCCCGCTGTGGCGGACACTTGCCCGGCCCCTGCGTGAAGACGACCAGATGCCCTCGGCGGGCGATGAATTGATCCTGTATCAAGCGCTCCTCGGCAGCTGGCCACTCGACTTGCACGGTTACGATCAACCGGCGCTGGAGAACTACACTCAACGGGTGTGGCAGTGGCAACAAAAAGCCTTGCGCGAAGCCAAATTGCAAAGCAGCTGGAGCGCGCCGAACGAGGCTTACGAAAACGCCGTTCAGCAATTCCTGCAACGCTTGCTGCTCAGCCCTGAAGGCGAGCTTTTGTGCACCGCACTCAGCAAAGCCGCCAAGACCATCGCCGTCCCCGGTGCCCTCAACGGGTTGGCGCAAACCTTGCTGCGCATGACCGTGCCGGGGATCCCGGACCTCTACCAGGGCAACGAGTACTGGGACTTCTCGCTGGTGGACCCGGACAACCGCCGGCCGGTGGATTACGTGAGCCGCCAACAGGCGATGCAGGTTCCGTTGAATCTGCCTGACCTGTTGACCAACTGGCGTGACGGGCACATCAAGCAAACCCTGATCAAGCAGGTATTGAACCTGCGGGCCGAGCATGCGGAGCTGTTTCGACGAGGGACGTATCAAGCCCTTGAGGTCGTGGGCAGCCAGGCTCACCGAGTGCTGGCCTTTGCTCGCGAACATCAGGGAAAACGGGCCATCGTGATCGTACCGATTCGATGCGCCCCGCTGCTGGAAAACAGTGCCGAACCCTGGGTTGACGCGCTGCGCTGGGGCGATACACGGGTGAAATTACCGTTCACCGCTTCCGAGGAAAATCTGAAGGGACTTTTCTCGAGCACCGCAGTCACACACCACAGGGAGCTGAACATCAGCGCCGCGCTGGGGGATTTCCCGGTCAATCTCTTTATTCAAACGTTTACCCAAGCTTGAGTTCAGTTCAGGAGTATTGCGATGAGTACCGACGATAAACGCGTTCGCGAATTTGCCTATCAAATCTGGGAATCGGAAGGTAAGCCTGAGGGCCAGGACGCCCGGCATTGGGAGATGGCGCGCAAGCTGGCTGAAGCCGAAGCCCTGGCCCCCAAAAAATTGCCCAAGGCTGCCGGCAGTAAAACGGTTGCCAAGCCTGCTGTGGCCAAAGCCAATGGCAAGGTGCCCGAGCCGAAAGCCAAGGCCAAGCCTGCAGCGGCTTCAAAGGTAATTCCGCCCGGCGAAAAAGCTGCCGAGAAGAAGCCTAAAGCAGCGCGCAAACCGCCTGCTGTCTGACGCTTCACTATCGCGTCCTGATTGACCTCGTGGCCAGCCCCCTGGCCACCGTGGGCTTGCTCGCCCACGAAAAACCTGTAGGAGCGGGGGGGGGGGGGGGGGGGGGGGGGGGGGGGGGGGGGGGGGGGGGGGGGGGGGGGGGGGGGGGGGG
>NZ_JBXAJV010000034.1:0-13013 GCF_058797635.1 Pseudomonas sp. GW823-FHT02C02
ACCAAGGAGTTTTCCGTTTCGACTGCGCCGGAAGTGGGGCGAATTATAGACTTCCAGAATCTGCCGTCAACACCTATCTTCACATTTCTGTCATATAGATTAAAAAAGCCCGAAAACACGAAGGCCGAGCCCCAAGGGGCTCGGCCTTCTGCCCTTCTACTTACAAGCTAGGGAATGCGAATTGCGACGCTTCATGGCTCGCACGCTGCGGCCAGCGCTGGGTAATGGCCTTGCGACGGGTATAGAAGCGCACGCCATCCGGGCCATACGCATGCAGATCGCCAAACAGCGAACGCTTCCAGCCACCGAAGCTGTGATAAGCCACCGGCACCGGCAACGGCACGTTGACGCCGACCATGCCGACTTCGATCTCATCACAGAACAACCGCGCCGCTTCCCCATCACGGGTGAAGATGCAGGTGCCGTTGCCATATTCGTGATCGTTGATCAGTTGCATCGCCTCTTCCAGGCTGTTGACCCGAACCACACACAACACTGGCCCGAAGATCTCTTCTTTATAGATGCGCATCTCTGGCGTGACGTTGTCGAACAGGCAGCCACCCAGGAAGAAACCTTCCTCATGACCGGCCACGCTCAATCCACGACCATCAACCACCAGGGACGCGCCCGAAGAAACGCCGTCTTCTATATAGCCACTGACTTTATCGCGAGCCTGACCGGAAACCAGTGGCCCCATGTCCAGCCCACAGGAAGTACCCGCACCGATTTTCAGCGCCTTGATTTGCGGTACCAACTTGGCCACCAACGCATCCGCCACCTGGTCGCCCACACACACGGCCACCGAGATCGCCATGCAACGCTCGCCGCAAGAACCGTAAGCCGCGCCCATCAGTGCGCTCACCGCGTTGTCCAGATCCGCATCCGGCATCAGCACCGCATGGTTCTTCGCGCCGCCCAGTGCCTGGACGCGTTTGCCGCGCTTGGTGCCTTCGGCGTAGATGTATTCGGCAATCGGCGTCGAGCCAACGAAGCTCAGCGCTTTGACTTCCGGCGCTTCGATCAGCGCGTCCACCGCCGCCTTGTCGCCATGCACCACACTCAGCACACCTTTAGGCAGGCCGGCTTCGATCAATAGTTGAGCGATCAATAGCGTCGAGCTTGGATCACGCTCGGACGGTTTGAGGATGAAGCAGTTACCGCAGACGATCGCCAGTGGATACATCCACAGCGGAACCATGGCCGGGAAGTTGAACGGAGTAATACCCGCCACCACGCCCAACGGCTGGAAGTCCGACCAGGCATCGATGTTCGGACCGACGTTACGGCTGTACTCGCCCTTGAGGATTTCCGGCGCTGCGCAGGCGAACTCAACGTTCTCGATTCCGCGCTTCAGTTCACCGGCAGCATCTTCCAGGGTCTTGCCATGCTCTTCACTGATCAACTGGGCGATACGCGCTTCGTTCTGTTCCAGCAGTTGCTTGAAGCGGAACATCACCTGAGCACGTTTGGCCGGCGGCGTGTTACGCCAGGCCGGGAACGCAGCCTTGGCCGAGTCGATGGCTTTCTGAATGGTTTCGCGGCTGGCCAACGGCAGCTTGTGGATGGCCTGGCCGGTGGACGGGTTGAACACGTCGGCCGTGCGACCGTCTTCGGTCACCAGTTCGCCATTGATCAAATGCGGGATAAGGCTCATGCGGGGCTCCAGAAAAGTTGTCCACAGGCGTCCGTCAACGGGCGCCTCTATATAGAAGGGAAAATCAGTCGATTTTGTTCAGCACTTCGCCGACCGCGTCGAACAGACGATCAAGGTCTTGCGGCTTGCTGTTGAAGGTTGGGCCGAACTGCAGGGTGTCGCCGCCGAAGCGCACGTAGAACCCGGCTTTCCACAGAGCCATGCCCGCTTCGAACGGACGCACGATGGCGTCGCCATCACGCGGTGCGATCTGGATCGCGCCCGCCAGACCGTAGTTACGAATATCGATAATGTTTTTCGAGCCCTTCAGGCCGTGCAGCGCATTTTCGAAATGTGGCGCGACTTCAGCCACGTTCTGCACCAGGTTTTCCTTTTGCAGCAGGTCGAGTGCAGCCAGGCCAGCGGCGCAAGCCACCGGGTGCGCGGAGTAGGTGTAACCGTGCGGGAATTCCACCGCGTACTCTGGCGTCGCCTGGTTCATGAAGGTCTGGTAGATCTCGGAGCTGGCAATCACCGCACCCATCGGAATCGCGCCGTTGGTGACTTGCTTGGCGATGCACATCAGGTCCGGGGTCACACCGAAGCTGTCGGCGCCGAACATCGAACCGGTGCGGCCGAAACCGGTGATCACTTCGTCGAACACCAGCAGGATGTTGTGTTGATCGCAGATCTCGCGCAGACGCTTCAGATAACCCTGCGGCGGAACCAGCACGCCAGCGGAACCGGCCATTGGCTCGACGAATACGGCGGCGATGTTCGAAGCGTCATGCAGCTCGATCAGCTTGAGCAGTTCATCGGCCAAGGCGATACCGCCCTCCGTCGGCATACCACGGGAATAGGCATTGCTCGCCAGCAAGGTGTGCGGCAGGTGATCGACGTCCATCATCGCCTGACCGAACATTTTGCGGTTGCCGTTCACGCCACCGAGGCTGGTGCCGGCGATGTTCACACCGTGATAGCCACGGGCACGACCGATCATTTTGGTCTTGGTGGCCTGGCCTTTCAGACGCCAGTAAGCACGCACCATCTTCACCGCCGTGTCAGCGCACTCGGAGCCCGAGTCAGTGAAGAACACGTGATTCAGATTGCCCGGCGTCAGATCGGTGATTTTCTCGGCCAGTTGAAACGACAACGGATGGCCGTACTGGAAGCCTGGCGAGTAATCGAGGGTGCCCAACTGTTTGGCAACCGCTTCCTGGATTTCCTTGCGAGTGTGCCCGGCGCCGCAGGTCCACAGACCCGACAGCGAATCGTAGACCTTGCGCCCCTTGTCGTCCGTCAACCAACTGCCCTCAGCAGCAACGATCAGTCGTGGATCGCGCTGGAAATTACGGTTGGCGGTGTAGGGCATCCAGTGGGCATCGAGCTTGAGCTGGCTGGCCAAAGGAGATCGGGCGTTTTCGGGCAAGTTCATGGGCAAAACCTCGCAGGGCAATAAGCGGCATAGAGATCAAAAGCGTTCTTGCAGCTAAATTGCCACGAGGATAAAGTCGGTGAAATCCAACTCTTCTAACGTTCAGTCAGCCATCCACTAAACTTTGAGTAATTAAAGCATGAGCAGCCGTCGCCCCGATCCGCTGGCGCAAGTCAGTGACTTTGATATCCGCCTGCTTCGGATCTTTCGCAGTGTGGTGGAGTGCGGAGGCTTTTCTGCGGCAGAGTCGGTATTGGGGATCGGCCGCTCGGCCATCAGCCAGCAGATGAGCGATCTGGAACAGCGCCTCGGCCTGCGTTTATGCCAACGCGGTCGCGCCGGATTTTCCCTGACCGAGGAAGGTCGCGAGGTCTATCAATCGGCCTTGCAGCTATTAAGTGCGCTGGAAAGTTTTCGCACTGAGGTCAACGGCCTGCACCAACACTTGCGCGGCGAATTGACCATCGGCCTGACCGACAACCTGGTCACCCTGCCCCACATGCGCATCACCCACGCGCTGGCACAACTGAAGGAACGCGGGCCGGACGTGCAGATTCAGATCCGCATGATCGCGCCAAATGAAGTTGAACAAGGGGTGCTCGACGGTCGATTGCATGTCGGTGTGGTGCCGCAGGCCAGCGCACTGTCGGGGCTGGAATATCAGCCGCTTTATAGCGAACGCTCGCTGCTGTATTGCGCAGTCGGTCATCCGTTGTTTTATGTCGACGATAAACAACTGGATGACGAGCGCCTCAATAGCCAGGACGCCATCGCGCCGACCTTCCGATTGCCCGCGGAAATCCAGGCCCATTACCAGGCGCTCAATTGCACCGCCAGTGCCTCGGACCGTGAGGGCATGGCCTTCCTGATCCTGACCGGGCGCTTCATCGGCTACCTGCCGGATCATTACGCCAGCCTCTGGGTGCAGCAAGGTCGATTGCGGGCGCTGAAACCCAACGTGCGTTTTTATGACCTGAGCCTCGCATCGGTCACGCGCAAGGGCCGGCGCCCACATTTGGTGCTGGAAAGCTTCCTCGAAAGCCTGGCCGCGACACGTTGAAAGTGGCGAAAGCCCGCAGGAGCGTAGCTTGCTCGCGAAGGCGGTGTGTCAGCTGTATTGATGTCGACTGACGCGCCGCTTTTGCGAGCAGGCACTGCGCCTACAGGAATTGTGGTGTTCAGGTTTTATTGCGTCAGGACTTGTCTGGAGCTTGTGGGTGCGCTATCAACGCAGTGGCTACACCCATCCACTTGTCCGGAAGTGCCTATGACCTTTGAAGTCCCCGCTCACGGCGGCAAACCCGCCAGCCGCATTCGTCAGAAGAACGAAGAGACCATCATCAAAGCCGCCGAAGACGAATTTGCCCGTCACGGTTTCAAAGGCACCAGCATGAACACCATCGCCTTGAATGCCGGGTTGCCCAAGGCGAACCTGCATTATTACTTCACCAACAAACTCGGTTTGTACGTGGCGGTATTGAGCAACATCCTTGAGTTATGGGACAGCACCTTTAATACCTTGACTGCCGAGGATGATCCGGCCGAAGCGCTGACGCGTTATATCCGCGCCAAAATGGAATTCTCCCGTCGCCAGCCGCAAGCCTCGCGGATCTTCGCCATGGAAGTGATCAGTGGCGGCGAATGCCTGACCGAGTATTTCAATCAGGACTATCGCGCCTGGTTCCAGGGCCGGGCGGCGGTGTTCCAGGCGTGGATCGACGCCGGCAAGATGGACCCGGTCGACCCGGTAAACCTGATCTTCCTGCTGTGGGGCAGTACCCAGCATTACGCCGACTTCGCCACCCAGATCTGCCGTGTCAGCGGCCGCACCAAGCTGACCAAGCAAGACATGGAAGACGCCGGCAACAACCTGATCCGCATCATCCTCAAGGGCTGCGGCCTCACGCCAGCTATCTAAGACACTTATGCCTTTTACCCTCAGCGGTTTTTGCGAATACCGCGAAGAGATTCGCAAAAGCCGTTTCATCACGTTCGCCACGTCGATCGCAAGCCCTGCCGACGCCCAGGCGTTCATCGATCAGCACAGCGACTTGAATGCCTCGCACAACTGCTGGGCCTGGAAGCTGGGCGACCAATACCGCAGCAATGACGATGGCGAACCGGGCGGCACCGCAGGACGACCGATTCTGGCGGCCATCGAAGCGCAGGATTGTGATCAGGTCGCAGTGCTGGTGATTCGCTGGTATGGCGGCATTCAATTGGGCACCGGCGGCCTCGCCCGGGCTTATGGCGGTGGCGCCAACAAGTGCCTGCAAGGCGCGGCGAAAGTCGAGCTGATCAGTCGGGTGCCGGTGAGCTGTACCTGTGCGTTTGGTGAGTTGGCGCTGGTGAAACTGCGCGTCGCTGAATCGGGTGGTTTGGTGGTGGAAGAAACCTTCACCGCCAACGGCGTGGACTTGCAATTGGCGATCGGCAAAGAGCACATCACGACCCTGCAAACTCAGCTCGCCGACCTGAGTCGCGGGCGCATTGTGTTGCAGCACTGATCGCACCAACACCGTTCACCGCCCTTTTATCGAGCCTGTTCAGATGCCCACATCTGCTGTGCACCCGGCTGTGGATAACCTGAGCACATCCTGCTGTAACCCTTCTGTCATGCGGCTTTGCGGGCTTTGCTCATTTTTCGTCCAACTTTCCATACAATCCACTAATTTCACGAAAAAACAAACAGTTAGCGTCGGTTATCACCTTTAGAAGATAGGCGCACAGTGCTTATGCCCGTGCTTTCGGCTTGCGCACAAATACTGTGGAACAACCTGTGGATAACCCGTTCATGACTGGCTCTGCCCTATATCCGGCATAGGTTGCGGTGTGTTGCTCGTTTTTTGATCAATACCCGACGAGCAAAAGCAGAGCCTGATCAAGCACTTTGCCCCTAAGTAGTGCTTGATCGACGATCAAAAGATGGCGAGGCCGCGCCCTCAATGCCTTTGCCAGCAAGGATTTTCGGTTTTCCTGACTCAATGGCCAGGAAATTGCTTTATCCACAGGCATAACTCCTATCGACCCGAGCCTGTCATGCCTAACCCCGTGCCGATCCCCGATCAAACGCCTCGACTGCAACTGCGCAAAATCAGCAAACGTTACCCCGGCTGCCTGGCCAACGACGCCATCGACCTGAGCATTGCTCCCGGTGAAATCCACGCCCTGCTCGGCGAAAACGGTGCGGGCAAAAGTACGTTGATGAAGATCATCTATGGCGTCACACACGCCGATTCCGGGGAAATGATCTGGCAGGGCGGCCGCGTGAACATGCGCAATCCAGCGCAGGCTCGCGCACTGGGGATCGGCATGGTCTTCCAGCACTTCTCGCTGTTCGAAACCCTCAGCGTGGCGCAGAACATTGCCCTGGCAATGGGTGCGGCGTCCGGCACGCCGAAGCAGCTTGAGCCAAAAATTCGTGAAGTCTCCCGACGCTACGGCATGGCGCTGGAACCGGAGCGCCTTGTCCATAGCCTGTCGATCGGCGAGCGGCAACGGGTGGAAATCGTTCGTTGCCTGATGCAGGACATCCGCCTGCTGATTCTCGATGAGCCGACTTCCGTGCTTACGCCGCAGGAGGCTGACGACCTCTTCATCACCCTGCGCCGGCTCGCGGCCGAGGGTTGCAGCATTCTGTTCATCAGCCACAAGCTCGGTGAAGTGCGCGCGTTATGTCACAGCGCTACGGTGCTGCGCGGCGGTCGGGTGGCCGGGCATTGCGTGCCGTCCGAGTGTTCGGATCAGCAATTGGCGAGGTTGATGGTGGGGGAAGCCGCCGAGCTGATTACCGATTATCCGAAGGTGATCGGCGGTGACTCGTTTTTGAATGTGAGCGGATTGTCGTGGCACAACCCGGACCCGTTCGGCTGCTCCCTGACGGACATTGGTCTCGAAGTGCGCAGCGGCGAGATCGTCGGAATCGCCGGTGTTGCAGGCAATGGTCAGGATGAATTGCTGGCCCTGCTCAGCGGTGAAGAACGGTTGAGCCGAAACGATAACGGGACGATCCGTTTCGGCGGGCAGCCGGTCGCCGATTTGCGGCCCGATGCGCGACGCCACCTCGGCCTCGCGTTCGTTCCCGCCGAGCGTTTGGGCCACGGTGCGGTGCCCGAACTGAGCCTCGCCAACAACGCCCTGCTCACCGCGTTTCAACAAGGTTTGGTCAGCAACGGCCTCATTCAGCGCGCCGAGGTCGAAGCCTTGGCGGCAGAAATCATCCGCCGCTTTGGCGTGAAAACACCCGATACCCAAGCGCCGGCCCGCAGTCTGTCCGGTGGCAATTTGCAGAAATTCATCCTCGGCCGCGAGATCCTTCAGCAACCGAAATTGCTGGTGGCCGCGCACCCGACCTGGGGCGTGGACGTCGGCGCCGCCGCCACCATTCACCGAGCGTTGATTGCCTTGCGCGATGCCGGTGCGGCGATCCTGGTGATCAGCGAAGACCTCGACGAATTGTTCCAGATCAGCGACCGGCTCGGTGCCTTGTGCAGCGGACGCCTGTCGCCGCTCAGGGCCACGGTCGACACGCGCCTGATCGATGTCGGCGGCTGGATGGCCGGCCAGTTCGACGCCCCTCAAACACTCGCATCCGCAACGGTTTAACGGAGTTTCACATGCTGCTTTCTCTCGAACCCCGTGGCCAGCAATCGCGCCTGATGCTGTGGTGCTCGCCGTTGCTGGCCGCGGCCCTGACATTGGGCTGCGGCTCGTTGTTGTTTATTGCGTTGGGTCATGACCCGCTGCTCACGCTGCACACCCTGCTGATTGCGCCGGTCAGCGACTTGTATGGTGTCTCCGAACTGTTGGTCAAAGCGTTGCCTATTTTGCTCTGCGCGCTGGGGCTGGCCGTGGCGTATCAGGCGCGGATCTGGAACATCGGCGCCGAAGGCCAATTGCTGCTCGGCGCCCTGGCCGGCAGTGCGCTGGCGGTGAATATCATCGATATGCACAGTCGCTGGGCGCTGGTGCTGATCCTGCTGGTCGGCACGTTGGCCGGTGCCGCGTGGGGCGGGCTGACGGCGTGGTTGCGCACGCGTTTCAATGCCAACGAAATCCTCACCAGCATCATGCTCAATTACATCGCGCTGAACCTGCTGCTGTTCTGCGTGCATGGGCCGTTGAAGGACCCGGCCGGGTTCAACTTTCCGGAGTCGGCGATGTTCGGCGATGCCAGCCGTTTGCCGCTGTTGATGGAAGACGGTCGGGTTCACGCCGGGGTGTATTTCGCCCTGCTCGCGTTGGTGGCGGTCTGGGTTTTGCTGCAAAAAAGCTTTGTCGGTTTCCAGATAAAAGTGCTCGGGCTGGACAAGCGTGCAGCGGGTTTCGTCGGGTTTCGCGAGAAGCGGCTGATCTGGCTGGCGCTGTTGATCAGCGGCGGATTGGCAGGGCTGGCCGGAGTGAGCGAAGTCACCGGGCCGATCGGCCAACTGGTGCCGCAGGTCTCGCCGGGTTATGGCTATGCCGCTATCACGGTGGCGTTTCTAGGGCGGCTCAACCCCATCGGCATTCTGTTTTCCAGCCTGCTGATGGCGTTGCTGTACATCGGCGGCGAGAGCGCGCAGATGAGCATGAACCTGCCGCAAGCCATCACCCAGTTGTTCCAGGGAATGATGCTGTTTTTCCTGTTGGCCAGTGACGTGCTGATTCTTTACCGACCGCGTTTGAACCTGCGCTGGACTCGTCGCACACAAGCCACCGCTGCACACGCCGGAGCGCTGTGATGGATATCGATCTGCTGAGCAATATTTTCTACGCCATGGTCCGTTGCGGCACGCCGTTGCTGTTGGTGGCCCTGGGCGAATTGATCTGTGAGAAAAGCGGCGTCCTGAATCTGGGTCAGGAAGGCATGATGCTGTTTGGCGCAGTGATCGGTTTTATCGTCGCCCTGAACAGCGGCAACCTGTGGCTTGGCGTGTTGCTGGCGATGCTCGCCGGGATGCTGTTGTCGTCGCTGTTTGCGCTGGTGGCGCTGGTGTTCAATGCCAATCAGGTGGCCACCGGATTGGCGCTGACGATTTTCGGCGTGGGCCTGTCGACGTTTGTCGGCGCGGCGTGGGTCGGTAAACCGCTGGCCGGTTTTGAGCCGGTGGTGATTCCTTACCTGAGTGAAATACCTTTGATCGGGCGAATGCTGTTCGCGCAGGATTTGCTGGTGTATCTGTCGTTCGCGTTGTTTGCGCTGGTAGCGTGGGTGATTCTGAAAAGTCGCGTCGGGCTGATCATACAAGCGGTCGGGGAAAGCCCGGAGGCGGCCAGTGCCATGGGCTTGCCGGTGTTGGGTGTGCGTGCACTGGCGGTGCTGTTTGGCGGCGCGATGGCCGGTTTGGCGGGGGCTTATTTGTCCCTGGCCTATACGCCGATGTGGGCGGAAAACATGAGTGCTGGCCGTGGCTGGATTGCCTTGGCGCTAGTGGTGTTTGCCAGTTGGCGAGTGTGGCGATTGCTGCTGGGGGCGTACCTGTTCGGGCTCGCGAGCATCCTGCACCTGGTGGCGCAGGGGTTGGGGCTGGCGATTCCGTCGAGCCTGTTGGCGATGTTGCCGTATGTCGCGACCATTGTGGTGTTGGTGCTGTTGTCGCGGGACGCGGTGCGCACACGGTTGTATGCGCCGGTGTCGTTGGGGCAGCCGTGGCAGGCGGGGCATTAAGGTTGACCCGGCCGGCCTCTTCGCGGGCAAGTCTCGCGCCTACAGGTTTTGCGCAATCGGTGAAATCGGCACTGGACCTGTAGGAGCGAGCGGCGCGGCGATCCGACTTGCCCGCGAAGGCTGTCGAACCGGCAACACTTGAGCCACGCCCCACGCCAATTCAAAGACCAGAAAAATCACCAACAGCGAACTGGCGCCATGGGCCAAGGCATAAAGCTGCCAAGCCGAAAACAGAAACCGCCCCACCGCGTCATACCGACCAAACACCTGCTGCGGATCACGAATCCGCAGCACCGCCCAGACACACACAATCGACCCCAGCAGATTCGCCATCAACATGTGCATCGGCTCGAACGGCGGCAAATCGCCCGGCAAATCGAACGCCTGACTCACACTCAACAACACCCCGTGCAACGCGGCAAAACTCCACGGCGTGATAAACGCTGCCGTCACGATCAAGTCATACCAGGCGCTGCCCCGCACCACCCGGCGATATTGCGTTGAAGTCCACATCGGCCTTGCTCCATAAATTCAGGGAGCAACAAGGCTAAAGCCTGGAGTATGCTCCAAGGTCAAGCCCCTCTTGAGACGTCATGATGCGCATCGGTGAATTAGCCCAGGCCAGCGCCGTCAGCCGCGACACACTGCGCTTCTACGAGCAGCGCGGACTGATCGCTGCACAACGCAGTGCCAACGGCTATCGCGACTACCCGCCAGACATGGTGCAACTGGTGTTGTACATCAAGACGGCTCAGCGGTTGGGCTTTACCCTCGGCGAGATCGGCAACAGCGTCGCCTCGATCTGGCAATCGCCGGATCCTGACAGCGCCGTCACACAGTTGCTGCAAGACAAACTCAAGCTGATTGAAACCCGTATGGACGAACTCGGTGCATTGCGCCACGAGTTGCAACAACGGCTCGGTCAGCGTTGTCCACTGAGCCCATGATCCTCACTTATCAAGGAAGCCACTCATGTCCAAGGCAAAAACCGCACTCATCATCGGTGCCTCCCGGGGCCTGGGCCTCGGCCTGGTGAAAACCCTGCTGGCCGACGGCTGGCAAGTCACCGCCACCGTGCGCAACCCGCAGAACGCCGAGGCGCTGCAGGCGTTGGGCAAGGTGCGGATCGAGAAGCTCGACATGGACGATCAGCAGGCGGTCATCGCCCTGAGCCAACAGCTCAAGGGTGAAGTGTTCGATTTGCTATTCGTGAATGCCGGGGTCAAGGGGCCGGACGTTCAGACGCCGGGCGGCGCGACGTTGGCCGAGGTCGGTCAATTGTTCTTCACCAACGCCGTGGCGCCGATCAACCTGGCACAACGTTTTGCCGGGCAGATTCGCCCGGAGACCGGCGTGCTGGCGTTCATGAGCTCGGTGCTGGGCAGCGTGACCATGCCGGACGCGCCGGAGCTGGCGTTGTACAAGGCCAGTAAAGCGGCGCTGAATTCCATGACCAACAGCTTCGTTACGCAACTGGGCGAGCAGAAACTCACCGTGCTGTCGTTGCATCCGGGTTGGGTGAAGACCGACATGGGCGGTGAAGGCGCCGATATCGACGTGGAAACCAGTACGCGCGGGTTGGTCGATCAGGTGAATGCGTACACCGGCAAGGGTGGACATCACTTCGTGAACTACAGAGGCGAAACCATTCCCTGGTAAACACCACCCTCGCGCCTACAGGATTTCATTCCACATAAGGTTTGCGTCGTCTGGTCGGGCAGGACTTGCCGGCCAGGCGGTTTTGTTTGAAACTCCGCACCTCGTCCCCGCGGCGACCCTGGATCAGCAGACAGGGTAATCACTGAGCTGGCTAACCTGAACCCCACTTTCAGAGGAGCCGGCTAACATGCCTGCGACCCGTACCTGGCTAAAAAATCCCCTCGCCATTTTCACTGCCAATGACCTCGATGCCCGTGGCGGCCTGGTGGTGCAAGACGGCGTGATCGTCGAAGTGCTCGCCGCTGGCCAGCAACCGTCCGCGCCCTGCGGACACGTCTTCGATGCCCGCGAGCATGTGATCCTGCCGGGACTGATCAACACCCATCACCACTTCTATCAAACCCTGACCCGCGCCTGGGCGCCGGTGGTCAATCAGCCGTTGTTCCCGTGGCTGAAAACCCTCTACCCGGTCTGGGCCCGCCTCACCCCTGAAAAACTCGCCCTCGCCACGAAAGTCGCGCTGGCTGAGTTGCTGCTGTCCGGCTGCACCACCGCCGCCGATCACCACTACCTGTTCCCGGAAGGCCTGGAAAACGCGATCGACGTGCAAGTCGAAAGCGTTCGCGAACTGGGCATGCGCGCCATGCTGACGCGCGGGTCCATGAGCCTGGGTGAAAAGGACGGCGGCCTGCCACCGCAGCAGACCGTGCAGGAAGGCGAAGTGATCCTCGCGGACAGCCAGCGCTTGATCGCCGAGTACCACGAGCGTGGTGATGGTGCGCAAATCCAGATCGCCCTGGCGCCGTGTTCGCCGTTTTCGGTGACACCGGAAATCATGTCCGCCAGCGCCGAACTGGCAAACAAACTCGACGTGCGTCTGCACACGCACCTGGCCGAAACCCTCGACGAAGAAGACTTCTGCCTGCAACGCTTCGGCCTGCGAACCGTGGATTATCTGGACAGCGTCGGCTGGCTCGGGCCACGCACCTGGCTCGCGCACGGCATCCACTTCAACCCGGACGAAATCGCCCGCCTCGGCGCCGCCGGCACCGGGATTTGCCATTGCCCGAGTTCGAACATGCGCCTGGCCTCCGGCATTTGCCCGACCCTGGACCTGACCGCTGCCGGTGCGTTGCTCGGCCTGGGCGTGGATGGATCGGCGTCCAACGATGCGTCGAACATGATGCTCGAAACCCGTCAGGCGCTTTACATTCAGCGGCTACGTTATGGCGCGCAGAAGATCACCCCGGAACTGGTTATGGGGTGGGCAACCAAGGGTTCGGCGAGTTTGTTGGGGCGTTCCGATATCGGCGAACTGGCGGTGGGCAAGCAGGCGGATCTGGCGTTGTTCAAGCTCGATGAGCTGCGTTTCTCCGGCAGTCATGATCCGGTGTCGGCGTTGCTGCTGTGCGGTGCTGATCGCGCGGATCGGGTGATGATTGGTGGCAAATGGCGGGTGATTGACGGGCAGGTTGAAGGGCTGGATCTCAAAGGCCTGATCGCCGATCACAGCCAGGCGGCCCGGCAGCTAATCGCCGGCGTCTGATACAACACAAATCAAACTGTAGGAGTGGGGGGGGGGGGGGGGGGGGGGGGGGGGGGGGGGGGGGGGGGGGGGGGGGGGGGGGGGGGGGGGG
>NZ_JBXAJV010000035.1:0-10624 GCF_058797635.1 Pseudomonas sp. GW823-FHT02C02
CACTTCGTTCGCTGTGGTCAGCTTACGGCGGGACTTTCACCCACAAGATTGCGCCCATGCTGGGCGCACATAAAAAAGCCCGCTGGACGGCGGGCTGGTGTGTAGCGTTTTTTCTCTAGCTGAGCTCCCAGCTGTGAAGAGTGATTTCGGCCATTTCATAGCCGTTGCCCGTAGCCTCATCGAACCACCCGGATACGGTGGCCGAACGACCGGACAAAATCGTTTTAATGTCCGGCTCTGCAACCATGCCAGAAATATCGCCAAGCGCTTCAACCTCCTCGCGCTCTTTCCAACCAGTGATTTTCACGAATTTGTTGATGGTTGCCATCGTTTTGCTCTCGTTTCGTGGCTGATGATCAGGCTGGCTCATAGCGACCATGGTCGTAGGCCTCCATGACGTTTTTTTCTGTCAGTGAGCTGACGCGTACCAAGCCGTCGATCATCCTGCTGCGGTCTTTGAAGTACACAACTTTGACTGGCCATTCGGGGATCGATTGGTCGATGGCAACGACCCATGCCTCCAAGGTCTGGCCTTCTGGGGTGTACTGACGACCTGTGTTGAACTCGATCGAGTTCAATTGAGCATCAGGACCGGGTTTGCTGATGATGTCGCCAAACTCGGCGACCAGAGCGGCGTAATGATCATCCGTGGTGGCATCACCTCGCAGCTCATACACGTGGTTTTCGCTTTTCGCTTCCACCAGGAAGACTGGCTTGTCACTGAATCGACTTTGCCCCACATAGATCTGGGCCGTGTTGCGCAGCAAGGCGATGACAGTCGGTTTTGAGTTGTTCATTGTGAGGCTCCGATGCGGGTTGTCTGTATGCATCGGTGATGCCGAACAAGTGCCGATAACCAGGTGCGCCTTGCGCCGGAATTTCTAGACCCTATTTTGGCTGGCGACGAAATCTGACGGCCGGCATGCTGTCGGTTATACCCATAACCGAGTAACGCCTGCATGCACCAAAAATTCATTTGCCTGTTCGTCCTCGCGGCAGCCTTCAATACATCCATGGCGGCCAGCTCAGGCGACGTCGCTCCGACCTTGACCGTTCGCAAAACGGCTGACGGCTTGATCGTCGACGCTGTTCGTCAGCACGCCGGCCAAAATCAGCGGGACACTACTGGCTTGATCCCTGGAGCCACCGCTCTCGGGGCCCAGTTGTTCAAGCTTCGTTTTCAGGGGTGTGGTGAGGTCAAATTCATCGACCGGGAGAACGATCACGTCGATGGCGTTGCCGCCGGCCGTGGTACTACCCCCCAGTGCCAGATAACTAATTGGGATGTTCAGTGGAAGGTGCAGCACGCAGACGGGTAACAGGAGAAACAAGCAATCAAAGACCCGAAAATGTGCGCCCTTCTTCTGAATTAGCCCCAGCGTGTGTAGACAGAGCTTGGGGCTTCTGGGGGGCTATACCTTAGGCCAAGCCCACAAACTCCTACTCGATGGATTTTTCCGCTCAGCAGCTGATTCAACGGCATACGCTTCGATCTTCGCAGCAAGAATTTCTTTGTGCCGCATACACTCACCCTCATCATGCTGCCATGGCTTTTTGACCCACCCTGATTGCAGATCCATGTTCCCGCGATTCAGCTTTCGTAAATCCGCCATGTACTGCTTGTTGCACCGATTATTGATCACCGGAACAACAAGCAGAACGAACCCAAATTCAACCAGAAGCGCTACTGCGATAATCCAATAATTTCCCGTCGCCAATGAAGCAGCAGCAGCCAGGGCGAGAAATAACAGCAGCTTGCGACCCATGGCTATTTCCCTTCACCGAGTACCCAACGATCGCAAACGAAAGAGACAATCAGCGCCGCCACTATGCCGGTAGCCATCCGCGTCAAAAACGGTTGCTCGTACCAAAACCAGTTTGCCGCGATAGCAGCAATGATCATCAGCAGAATCTTCAATGACATTATTCCTACTCTCCGAAGCAACACCCTGAGCAATCTATACCCAGGATGCCGACCACTACTCACTGACTAATGGAATGCGAATGGCGCTCTGAACCAGGAGGAGTGCTTTATCACCGACATCGCTTGTTTTCAGACCTATTCCTCCCGTGCTATCGACGAGTGCACCGGGCACATCGGTTGCGACAACAGCCCCGTCTTGCTGCATACAAGCAATGGTGACGATTCCATCTTTCGGGTCAATTCGCCCGGCAGCATTACGAACAATACCGAAGTGAACAGCGCATTTGTGAGCATGAAGCTGATCAACGGCTCGATTGCTCGCTGAGGTGAAGGTGCCGTTTTCCGCACTCAGGGAGCCCCAGTTTTTAAAGTACCCACTGGTCATGTCACCCGCGTTATTTACAACAAAGGGAAGTGTCGTCAAATTCGGGACGACAATCGAATCATCATCCGCTAAGACCGGGGAAGCCAGCGCCATCATTGCCAGTGCTACTAGAGCCTTATTCATCGCCGCTCCGTGGATTTTCGTTGATCAGTATGTTGAAAGGTTTGTGTTTCATTGTGCAATGAACCTGGGTAGGACAAATGACTGCCCGCAGCAGGTTGGCGCCAAGATAATTCCGTCAGCAGCAATTGCCTTACCGGCCTCGAGGTGAATCGATGTTTTGACGTTTGCAAGGATCTCGTTGACGGCGGATTGGGACATGTTCAGTAGATCGGTTGTATCGGTAGTGACAATCACTTTTTCGTTGGCCATCGTTGTTCCTCATCATTCTTCAAATTCGGCGTATTTGCGAGGCGTCAGCATCGTCGCGTGTATTTTCCGTCATCTGTAACCCCCTACGTGGGTGAGAATCGAATGCCCTGCAATTGCGATCAGCTCGTTTTATGCTTGGCGGCGGCCTTGTTGAGCTTCACCCAGTTCGACGTGTCGTATTCGTTCACAGATTTGGCAGTTGCAAAGACGTCCAAGCCGGTGTGTTTCACCGTCTTGGTGTAAAACTGCTCCCATAAACCTTCACGTGTCCTGGGCCCAAACAATGTCTCCACTTCCAGCAGGAAACGTTGTCCGAGCAACGGCCACGCGATGGTGAAAGCGAACCATGAGTAAAAGACAAAAACGGCAACAGCAATGCCTATGGCATCAATCTTTTCCATTCCATCCGCCAACAGAAACTTGCAGAGAAGCAATGCTCCAACGAATAGGGCAATGCTCGGTAGAACAAAGTGCAGAAGCTTCCGCTTCGTGGTGTGGTAAGCAATTGCCGTATAGAGCAGCTGCCTTCTCTGCTTAGGGGTTTCCTCTTCCCCTGGTACCTTTGGCTTCGAGGTATCGAGTGGGGTCTTTTTGCTCATACATTCCCTTCGTTTTGCGGTCGCGGTTTAAGTGGCGAACTGCGGTAATGCCGCTGTTGATGCCACTGACAATTCAAGCATTCACCGATACCACCCCTTGAATGCCATTGTGGCGACGACGATGGGAGCGGCTTTACACCTCGTGACATCAGATACAGCGTGTATCCGTGAAAAGGTATGCTTACGTGTTATAGATTCTGAAGATAGCCAAAAATAACCCCTCACGCAATGGCAAGGGGTCGAGCAACTGGTGCTGCTGGGGATAAAAACTGTCACGGGGGAATAGAGTCTGTCGTAACTCTCGCCGTACTAGAACCGGCTTTTCGGCCTACTGCTACCCAGCAGCGCCGAGGCCAGCCTGTGCACCAGGGCGTGCATAGTTCGGCCGGGGCCGGCAATCAAGATTCGTGCTGGCGCGGACCATCGCAACCCGGATAGCTGGCCATGAAAACCCTGTTGTGGGCCTGGATGAGCTGTGCGGCGTGCTCCGAAAGCCCCCAGTGCGAAGGGTCGCAAAGCTCGCCCATCATCGTCGAGTAGGGATCAACCAGACCTTCGTCCAGCTGCACTTCTTCATTGCTGAAGCACACAAGAATTTCCGGGGCATCGACTTCGGCATACTGGTCGTAATCTCCAAGAGGGTATTCGCCCCACTGGAGTTCAGGGTGCAGTTGCTGTAGTGCAGCGATGAGGGCTTTGCGTGTGGCAGCCATCAAATTTTCCGGATCGTCCGGACTTGAAGGCAGCGATTCAATACCAAGTACCTCCTGGCAATCAGAGTTGGGGGCCATGGATGAAAGCAGTAGTTGCCGTTGGGGAACATCTGACATGGCCGACTCCTCGCCATCAGAGAGCCGCTCTGCCATCCGCTGCATCTTCGCCTGGATGGCGCTGTATTTCTTTTGCGCCGTCGCGGTGAACACCGTCTGCTTGCCACTGAAAAAAGCCTTGCTGCCACCAATCACATTGGAGGCGCACATCTCCATCCCTTCCAGAGCTTCGGAGCAGGCGCTGTAGGTCATCAGATTCCCAAGGGCAACATCGGTGTGTTTCAGTGGTTTGGTAGCCATGTCAGCGTTTCCAAGTAGGTGTCTACGTGGAATTATAGGTGCGTTTAACGCACCTGTCAAAACTCTTTGAACGTCACCGATAAGCTGGTGCTGATTTCTTGGTGACAACGAAAAAACCCCGCCAGCGTAAGCTGTGCGGGGCGTGGTGGGACATTTTCGATCACTGCAACGCATGAGTGCGTCAGTTGAGCTTTCCACCCTGAATCAGCCTCAGAGCTGGCCTGATGGGTTGTTGGAGCGCCGCTTTCGCAGCATTTATCATTGCGTAAGCCTCGATGCGCTGGTCAGCCGCCGCGAGACGTTCGGTTACAGCGGCAACGGCATGCCTGTGTGCACCAAGATCCTCGGGGGATGCTCGACCACATTTGAGGGAGGATACTTCGTCCAGGAGCGCTTGGGTAACACGCTTCCAGGTGCGAACCTCATCAGCAGAACAGCACGCGTGGTAGTCGCTCAGCTTGCGGTAGAGGTGTTCGTAACGCTGGCGAAACTCGCCAACTTTGACGGTGTTTTGATTGGACTGCGACATGGTCAAATTCCTTTTCGGTTAGTCGTCGAGCGATTCGATTCGTTGTTTTTCGGCCTGTACTTTTGCCATCTGCTCAGCGGCATTCGCCGCTTCGATCAGGCTTTTGTGCACGTGGTCTGATACGCCCGAAAGGTCCATCTCACCGCAGCTCCAGCCAGCGAGGTACCCACCATTGTCTGGAAGGCTAAAGACCAGCCCCCAAACTTGAGTGCAGTCCTCTGGCGGTTCGCTTGCGTAGTACGGTCCCGAGCAGTCGACTCCAGCAATATCGTTGGACCACTGATACGGGTACGGAGGCATACCTGGTTGTTCGAGAACAAATTCACGTTCATTACCGGTCATAGATTTCTCCCTATACGCCGCGACGTTCCAGTTCGATGGCAAGAGCAGCCAACACTTCCGGCACGCGATGCTTATTAGCGGTGTAGGCATCGAGCTTTTCGCCAAAAGGCTTGTGGCCACCGACGATCACGCCGCCGAAGGACGCTCGAAACATTTCAGTTTGGGTGCTCGTCACTTTGTCGCAGAGGCACAGGCGGCCAGCTGAAAGCACGTCGTTGATGTCTTGTGTGTGCATACCTTCGATGTTCATAGTCATGTCCTTGAAAGGCGTTGTGCCGAAGGCGATCGCCCCGGAATTGAATTACTTGCTTCAGGGAATGCTGAACACGAAACGGTAATTGCCTTCAACGCTGTACGGTCGCGCCCTTCTGTGTGCCATGGCAAAGTTGAACGAACCCACCCATCAAGGCGCTGGCTTGTGTAGACACATCGATCGCGTACATCGATTGACGTTGATCGTCGTAACGGAAGCGCACCCCAACTGACCTGGCACGCTGCATCTCCACCAACTGCTCTGCCCTGGGTGGGAAGTCAGACATTGCCGTTCGGCCCATCATTTGAACCGGCTGCCTGAGTTCGACCGCGGACGTTCGACCATCAACCAACAGATCCACACTGCGGACTCGCCCTTTCCCGTCGGCGTCGACCATCACAGCAACGGAAACGTCTTGCTGAGCGGTGCATGCCAGTTGAATTTCAACAGTGCTGCTGATGGTGCTTTGCACACCTTTCAGGACAAGAGCACCCTGCTCACTCTCGATACCCCAGACGGCAACTTCTTTCCCCGCATTCACCAAACCGAGGTTGACTTGATCGGCCACCGACAGCTTCTGCATCGCACTGGCCGGAGTTGCCGCCATCAAACTGAAGAGCTGAGTACTAACACCCATGTCGCGGAGGAAATTGACCGTTGCGGCCGAGAAGATCTGCGCATCGGCCATTGCCTGCTGTGAGGTAGCTTGGTCAGCTGCGGCGAACTGGTGAACGCCCACCACCGAGTCTGGCTGAATCAGCCTGAAGCGCCCGCCGGCAAGCAACATGACGCATGCACTCTCGCAAATGCCCGCTTCATCACTTATCGACGACACCCCCTTCACGCCAACCTGGGTCGAAAACCCGAGTTCACGAATGCGACGGCCGAGCGCAAGCCCTGCCCGCATGCTGCCGCCAAAGGAGTTGAGGTGAACGATCACACCGTTGCGGCCCTTGAGGTATGCGAAGGTGTTCAGCCGCTCCATTACATCTGCATCTATGCGTCCATCCAAAAAGAGATCCACCACACCTGACAGGTCTGGATTCGAACTCATGGTGACGGTTGCGGACGCGACGCGAGGGGCATTGCGCTCCCCGGCATTTACGTTCGCAGTGATTGCCAACCCAAACACCCAACAGAGGGTGCTATGAAATAGCGCCTGGAAGAATCTTGAAGTGTTCATGCGATCGCCCTTATGCGGTTAAGTAGTGTTCTGAAATGCTAAACACCTCTCCGTAAGACGTAATGGCCCTGGCGATCGGAGTCAGGCCAGCAACGAGTAGTACGCCTCTTGCTGCAATACGTTCCTGACGGCACGGGTCCGCTTTGTGTCGCCAAGCCCGCTCGAGCGATCGGGCGCCAAGCTACTCGCTTCGATGCTGATTTTTCGTGTCCTGGCGCGAAGCCAGTTCGCGTCCGCCGTGTAATTAGCCTCAGGATTGTTGGCCTTCAGGGCGTCGATTTTTTGAATTAGCACGTCCGTCATCACCACCCTGCCAAGGATATGGAAATCCGTATGGTGGAGGGTCGAGCAATCGTCAGCCGACATAGCTTCGAGGTTGCTAGGTACGCCGACACAGAATCGATCGGAACCGAACGTGTCCTTGGCCAATGCGAGCATTTGAGCGGCATCAAGGACCCCACGTTGCAGCGGGACAATTACGCGAACGCCCTTCGCGATCCAGCTTTTTACCCGCTCCGCGTGCTCGGTCCAGAGCTTCAATGTCGCTACCTGATCACCGATTACATCCGGAGCTACGATGCTCAGCCCTTGCGGTTTGGCAGTCATCAGGATCACGGACTCGTATTTTTGAAACACCCGCTCCCAAATGATGGTTTCACCCTTTTGGAAGGCCGCAAAGGCGCCGGAGTCAATAAAGACTGATCCCCCGGAATCAAGGTGTCTCGGCAGCGCGAGAAAGACTTTGGAGAGGCTCAGCAAGGGGGCCACGACCCCGATGGGAACACCAACATCCACAGCAGCGCGTAGATCGCTGCTTGCGGACATCCCCGAATGGAAAGCCAGGTGCCAACGGTGAGACATACGAAAACCCTGTTTGATACTGTCAGTATCTTTTATCGTATGCGTACGTGTTATGCAATGCCAGGCAGCCAATGAATGCAGTCTTGATCAGATGCAGGGGGTGTCTACAAAAATGTCAGGGGCGTAGCATGTTGACGAAGGCGCAGCGTCCAACAACGGACGATTTCACCGTCACCGAACTGGCGAGTAAGCGACTTACTCCGATGGGAAAAGAATGATCAATCGTGAAGCACTCGAAAGAATAGCTGCATCATGCCGCTTCGGCCTTCTCAGCCTTGCTGAGAAAAACAGCTCTATGTTCCATAAGTTCCCAAGGGGGGCATGTGGCCCAGCCTCTGAGGTGCTGGGCCGAATATTGAAAGAAGAATTTCAAATCGAAGGTATGTACGTTTGCGCCAGCGACCATTCGCAGCTCAACCAAGAGCAATCTCACGCATGGGTTGAAGTAGGCGAATTCATCATCGACATCACCCACGACCAGTTTCAAGGAACTGGCCTCAGCGGTTGGGTATTCGAGCGAGGGACGGGATGGCACGCTCAATTTTCCGAGATAGATCTGCGCCGCAATGTGTTCTGTACGCCAGAGAACTGGCCGTTTTATCCCCATGATGGGTACCACGCAGCTTTGGAAAAGGTTTTGAGCGAAGTCCAGAATTAACGACGTGCGCTTCGATGGCAATTAGCGCCCAATTCGATGCTCTCCAAATATTCCACCAGCAGGACAAGGTATGCGCCAGGTGCAAAAGATCGGTGTGACAAGTGAAAACATCTGCGGAAAGTCTGTATTTACGTTCGATAGCCACCATGAAGCCCTTCTTCCCTGGGCGCAATGTGCGCGTGACTTGGGTTTCGCTCCGCGCCTATTGACGCTGGATTATCACAGCGATACACGCCCTGCCTTCGTAGGCCACAGCTCCGTGGACATAACCGTGGGTATGGACGATGAGGGGTGGGAGGAACGCGCCGCGGCTGAGGTTGCCAAAATCGATTTTCGTGTCGAGGAAACGGTTCGAGACGCGATCCTGAATCTTCGCTTTGACGAACACATAAGTGCTGCCGTGCAATCACGCACTATCGACATTGCGTTTGCGATTGTTGGGGGTCTGATCACCAACGAATACCAAAGCAACGAACAACTTGCGGCTGAATCAGAGTGGCGTGAGAGGGCACATGATACGCCAGGGGTATCCAAGCCTAAGGCCCCGCCGCCCTACACGTACTCCATTCCAGCAGAGCGAATCGTCGAATTACCTCGTCAGAAGGTGCGGTCTAATGACCAACCCCGATCCAAGGGGTACGCCAACCAAGCGTTGGAGTCCGACTTTCTTCGCCGACACCTTGATTTTATCGAGAGTATTTCTCAGTCCAGCGGGATCCCCGGACTGTTTGAAGCACCGTTTATTCTCGATATCGACCTTGATTACTTCAACACCAGGCAGTCGATTCAACCTGTCGACCACGAGCTCTTCCATGAGCTTATTCGTCGAGCCGACATCATCACCATTGCGCGTGAGCCGAAGTGCGTGATTGCCTGTCAGAAACCCGGTGAGAAGCTGGCCAGCGATTGGCTGGAGACTGAGTTGAAACGACATATCAGAGAGGCGCTCAGCACATCGCCGAGCGAGGACGACCTGACAACTCCGAAACAAACGAGCGCCTGATGACAGACCTACTCACCAAGTTGCAATCACTCAACAAAGAACAAGGGGCGAAGGTCCTTCTGTACTGTGACCTGCGGGGCATGCAGCGGGACCTGGTCGTCCGGGGCGCCTGGGGACTGGCATTCCTTGGTCTGGCAATGATCGTGCTGAAATCATTGGGCCGATCGGATAATTCCTTGCTGGCCCCTTACCTCGACTGGATGGGTATCGGGATATGTTTCGTCGCACTGCTTTACGGCGGTATATCGCTCTTCATGGTCTGGAGTATTCGGGCTACCCGCCACTCACTTTCCGAAATGGGGGTCAGACCCGAGCTTGTTGAGCAGCTTGACGCCCTCCCCTCTAAATCCCTCGCCCGTCGTCGCATAGAGCAATAACAGGCGCCGACACCTGAAATTCATCTGTTCCCCATTACTGGCATTTCACCGATTTCAGTTGATTGAAATCGGTGGTGAAACTGGCCGACAGGTAATCACGCTTCATTGCCCAATGTGCCACCGGCGGTTCCAGCGCCAGCCGGAGGCTGCCCCTCCCATACCGGGCGTTGACCTGGTCAATGACGCCCATGAGCGCATCTGCATTGCGCCGCGGTGTTGGAGCAAACAAGTCAGATTGGTAGCTGTGCGGCGAGCAAAATTGCGACAGCACAATGCCGGCCTTCGCATACCGGTACCCTGGCACATAGATGCGCTGGAGTCCCGCCAAGGCGGCGGCGACGAAGTCGCGAGTGTCGGCGCTGGGCACCTCGAGCCCACAAATGGCAGTTCGACTATAAGGGTGATCATCGAAGCGGCTTGTTTGGATGAAAACCTGAAGACACGACGCCAGTTGCCCCTCGCTACGCAGCTTCACGCATGCCCTGGACACGTAGGTGGCCACCGCTTCGCGCAGCCCTTCAATCGTAGTGACCCTCTCGCCGAAGGAACGGGTCGACGCGATGGTCTGCTTGGGGCCCACGCTCTCGTCGAATCTGAAACAAGAGACACCGGCGAGTTCCAGGGCAGTTTTTTCAATATTTACGTTGAAAGAGCGGCGTAGGGTCTTGGGGTCGAATTGCTGGAGGTCGAAGGCTGTATTTATCCCCATGACCTTCATCTGGGCAGAAAGCTTCCTCCCAACACCCCACACATCTTCACTTGGCATAAGACTCAAGAGCCGGTCCCGACGGGCATCATCCAAAGGCCCAACCACCCCACCAGTCTTTTTATAGGTTTTCGCGGCGCGATTTGCAGCCTTAGCCAAGGTCTTAGTTGTACCGAATCCGACCCCAACACCTATGCCGATTTGTTTCCTCACGTCAGCCTGGATCTTACGGCCCAGAGTTTCGTAGCAGGTATTCATGCCAGTGGCATCAAGCCAACATTCATCGTATGCGTCCGGGCAACACGTCTTGCGTGATTAAACCGGCTGCCACTTATGCGGAAGCAGCTGCTCGATTTCACTCG
>NZ_JBXAJV010000036.1:0-5389 GCF_058797635.1 Pseudomonas sp. GW823-FHT02C02
CTGGTGCCCACTTAAATTAAGTGCACACCATGTCCAAGCGTTGCGGGGTTGGGTAGATGACTTGGCCGGACGCATACAGCTTCCTGACAGGGGATAAGTCTTATAGTCCTATTGAGCCTTAAGCTCACCCCTAAGAATCAACACTGAAGTGGATTCAGGGGTTACCGAATACTCATCCGAGGAAACCCAAATGAACCCTATCAAATCCTTGTTCGTCATCGCAGCCCTGACCATCTCTTCTTTTGCTATGGCTGAAGGTGGTGGTGACCGGTCTTTCGCGCGCATGGAAGCGGCTAGGAATAATTCGATGGAGTCGTACCAAGTAGCTCAAACGCAAAGCTCCCAACCTCCCGTCGCAGAAAGCCAAGCCAAAGCGATGGACCACAAGAATTGCTAAATAGCTGGGTACATTTCCAAGCTGACAGAAATGTAATCACTATGGTGGTTTAAATGTGGCAATTTCTGAGCTCGCTTACCGTAAGAGTTCGTTTTTTGTGACGGTGGGCGAAGCTCATCCGGGCAACTCATTGGTTGTTTCGTACAGCTTCCCTTTTGACTGATTGGACATAAACGGCATGCATTCCAAAACCTCTAGGCGGACATTCGTTAAAGGCCTGGCCGCTGGTGGCATTCTTGGCGGCCTTGGTCTGTGGCGCACTCCTGTATGGGCAGTGACCAGTCCTGGTCTGCCGAGCGTTCTCACCGGTAACGAATTTGATCTGTTTATTGGTGAAACCCCTGTAAACATAACTGGCTCGCCGCGCACAGCCATGACCATCAATGGTTCGTTGCCCGGACCTTTGCTGCGCTGGCGCGAAGGCGAGACGGTCACACTGCGTGTGAAAAATCGCCTAGATCAAGACACCTCCATTCATTGGCACGGGATCATTCTGCCCGCCAACATGGATGGTGTACCGGGTTTGAGTTTCCATGGCATCGCGCCCGATGGGATGTATGAGTACAAATTCAAGGTGCATCAGAACGGTACGTACTGGTACCACAGCCACTCCGGTTTGCAGGAGCAGGCAGGCGTTTACGGTCCAATCGTCATCGACTCGAAAGAGCCTGAACCTTTCCAGTACAACCGCGACTATGTGGTGATGTTGACTGACTGGACCGATGAAGATCCTAGTCGCGTCATGGCCAAGCTCAAGAAGCAATCGGACTACTACAACCACCACAAACGGACCGTGGGCGACTTTATCGACGACGTCGGTAAGCAAGGTTGGTCTGCTGCCGTGGCCGACCGGAAGATGTGGGCTGAAATGAAAATGAACCCCACTGATCTCGCAGACGTCAGTGGGGATACTTACACCTATCTCATGAATGGCCAAGCGCCTAACGGTAACTGGACCGGTATTTTCAAGCCGGGCGAGAAGCTGCGCCTGCGCTTTATCAACGGCTCAGCTATGAGCTACTTCGACGTCCGCATCCCTGGTTTGAAAATGACCGTTGTGGCGGCTGACGGCCAACATGTCAAACCAGTCAGCGTCGATGAGTTCCGCATCGCCGTGGCAGAAACGTATGACGTGATCGTAGAACCTGCCAGCGAAGAGGCTTACACAATCTTCGCCCAGTCCATGGATAGAACCGGTTATGCACGTGGAACCTTGGCAGTTCGCGAAGGATTAAAGGCACAGGTACCTGCGATCGATCCTCGGCCGCTTTTGACCATGGATGACATGGGTATGGGCGGTATGGCGGGCATGGACCATGGCAGCATGGCTGGTATGGGCGGCGGCGATATGAAACAAGGTGACATGTCAGGCATGGCTGGCATGGACCACAGCAAGATGGCGGGAATGGACCAAAGTGACATGACCGGGATGACCGGCATGGACAGCGGTGACATGACTAACATGGCCGGTATGGACCACAGCAAGATGGCGGGCATGGACAAAGGCGACATGTCCAACATGGCCGGCATGGACCACAGCAAGATGGCAGGGATGGGCAGTATGGGTGGCGAAATGCAGGCTCACCCAGCGTCCGAAACCAACAACCCCTTGGTTGACATGCAAGCCATGAACCCAACGCCAAAGTTAAACGATCCAGGCATTGGTTTGCGGAACAATGGTCGTCGAGTGCTCACCTACTCAGATCTGAAAAGCACTTTCCAAGACCCTGACGGCCGCGAGCCCAATCGCACTATTGAGCTTCATCTGACCGGTCACATGGAGAAATTTTCGTGGTCCTTCAACGGAATCAAATTTTCTGACGCCGAGCCGCTTCGTCTGAAGTATGGGGAGCGTCTTCGCATCACCCTGGTGAACGACACCATGATGACCCATCCCATCCACCTTCACGGCATGTGGAGCGACCTTGAAGATGAGAACGGCAAGTTCATGGTGCGCAAGCACACAATCGACATGCCACCAGGTACCAAGCGCAGCTATCGAGTCACCGCTGATGCCTTAGGTCGCTGGGCCTATCACTGCCACCTGCTTTTCCATATGGAAATGGGCATGTTCCGTGAAGTACGGGTTGATGAGTAAAGGAGACGATCTGTGAGCACATACCTAAATCGTAAATCGCTGGTCGGTTGCCTCTTTGCCGTCGGCTTGATGGGTGGACTCTCGTCCGTGGCGCTGGCAGTCGAAGATAGTAGTGATCATTCACCTGCTACTCCTGCGAAAGCAACGAGCAAGCCTGCAACTTCGATAAATGAGTCAGAGCCCGATCACGGGTCAATGGATCACAGCAAGATGAGCCATGAGTCGATGGATCATGACCAAAAAACCAAAAAGGCAGATTGAGATCATGACCAGTAAGTATTTACGCCCAATGTTGATGGCACTGGCAGTCTCTACCAGTCCTGCTTTCTCTTTCATGGCCCAGGCGGCAGAAGAGATGGATCACTCCAAGATGGATCACGGCTCGATGGGAGCTATGGACCATAGCAAGATGGGGGCAATGGATCACAGCAAGATGAGCATGGACAATGGAGCAATGGACGGTATGGAAAGTATGGATGGAGGGGCTACCACCACCAGCCGAACTCCAATCCCTGTACTGACCGACGCTGACCGTGCAGCCGCGTTCCCTGATGTGGCTGGTCATGGAGTTCACGACAAGAAGGTCAACTCCTTCATGCTGCTGGATAAGTTTGAGTACCAGGATGCTGACAACGGTAGTGCATTGGCTTGGGATGCAAAAGGATGGATCGGCGGTGACCTTGACCGACTGTGGTTGCGCTCGGAAGGCGAACGTACCAATGGCGTAACGGAAAACGCAGAACTCTCAGCACTTTGGGGGCACTCCATCGGTCCATGGTGGGATGTCGTCACCGGCGTACGACAAGACTTCAAGCCCGGGTCACCACAAACTTGGGGAGCGCTCGGTATTCAGGGCATGGCCCTCTATAACTTTGAAGCCGAAGCGACTGCCTATATCGGTGAGAACGGTCAAACCGCTGCTCGATTGGAAGGCGACTACGACATTCTGCTGACCAATCGCTTGATCTTGCAGCCGACGGCCGAAGCCAATTTTTACGGAAAAAATGATCCTCAGCGCGGCATTGGGTCTGGATTGGCAAACACCGAAGTAGGGCTCCGATTGCGTTATGAGATTGTTCGCCAATTTGCCCCTTACATTGGGGTTAGCTGGAGCCGCTCCTACGGCAATACGGCAGATCTGGCCAGCGATGAAGGAGAGGATGCCAACGAGGCCCGGTTTGTCGCCGGTATTCGGATGTGGTTTTGAGGGGCTGACATGAAAAGAACATTGAAAACATTGACTGCTGCCGGGGTGGTCGCCGCAATAGTAGGTGCCGGCGTGGTGTATTTTGGTGTGATCAATGTTGGGGCGGATGATCCGCATTTCGGCCCCGTTCACTCACTTCTTTCCACTGCTCGGGATCGCTCGATTGCTGTGCGCTCACGCGATATTAAAGTCCCCGACCTGAGCGAAGAAGCTCTCATCCGCGCAGGTGCTGGCAACTACAACTCTATGTGCATCGGTTGCCATCTGGCTCCGGGTATTGCAGGAACCGAGTTAAGTAATAGCCTTTACCCTGCACCACCGAATCTTTCAAAACTGGGCGTTGATGGAAACCCTGCCGCAGCATTCTGGATCATCAAGCATGGAATCAAATCCACAGGCATGCCCGCTTGGGGTAAAAGCATGGCCGATCCCTACATATGGGGAATGGTCGCTTTTCTCCAGCAACTGCCTTCATTGGATGCAGAGCAATACAAAGCTCTAGCAACCAGCAGCGGTGGTCATCAACACGGTGGCGGCGAGAGCAAAATGCATAACCATGAAGGCCAGCATGAGGGCCAAAAAGGGGCTGTCGCGGGGCATCATGATGCGGGTGCAGCCGAAGAGATAGCCGAAGCAGGCGACCATCATGGCGAGAGAAACAGCGCTCATGCCCATGAGGCGGCCGCAGCGCCTTCTCAGGATGAAAGTACCGAACACGCCCATCCTCAAGCTGTGGAGGCTTCACATGACGCCCCTGCAACTCCGGCCACTCAGCCAAAAACTCATACCCACGCTGATGGGAAGGAACATACCCATGCGAAATAACTTTCTTCGTCCCGGTCGGGCACTTCGCCTCGCTGCATTTGCGGCTCTGTTTATCAGTTCAGCTGGTCATGCAGCAGAGTCGTTGACGATCGACGTCCATCGTGACGCTAACTGTGGATGCTGCAAGAAGTGGATCAAGCACCTTGAAGCTAACGGCTTCACCGTCGTTGATCATGTAGAAACCAACATGAGCGCGGTCAAGCAGGATCTCGGTGTTGCTCCACGACTCTCGTCCTGCCACACAGCAATGATCAATGGAAAGTTTGTTGAAGGTCACGTGCCCGCCGAGCAAATCATTGCGATGAGCAAACGTGACGACCTTCTCGGGATCGCCGTTCCTGGCATGCCGGCTGGATCTCCGGGCATGGAAGTCAACGGAAAACGTGATGCTTACCAGGTAATCGGCTTGTCCAAAGCAGGCGCAGACCAGGTCATTGCTGAATACCCCGGAAACTAATCTGGCCCCTCAATCCTGTCCCTGCATGGTTAGCGACATAGCCATGCAGCGGGACACATACTGTCCATTCCACGCTCAGCAACACGCCAAGACAATGAGCTACTGTTGGCCGCCTCTCCTGCTGTTCCCCTCAGCCCCACTCTATAACGCCCTCAACTAAACGATGCGCACGCAGTCGAAGTGAACATCGACGATGACTCTGCACCTTCAGTCTCAGTTATGAATGGAGATTGCCTGTCAAAGGATCAAAAGATCCTAGACGGCAGGTTTACCAAGCGGGGCGAACACAGGTACTGACAACAGAACGTCCCGCCCTTATGTCAATCCACATCGGCATAGGGGACGGCCTTCATAGGCCGCTCCCCTGCCACACCACCCGGCATGCGGGTCCGCACCGGGCGGTTC
>NZ_JBXAJV010000037.1:0-3094 GCF_058797635.1 Pseudomonas sp. GW823-FHT02C02
TTTCAGGTCAGCAAATTGCTTGGGTGTTATATGGTCAAGCCTCACGGGCAATTAGTATTGGTTAGCTCAACGCCTCACAGCGCTTACACACCCAACCTATCAACGTCGTAGTCTTCGACGGCCCTTCAGGGGACTCAAGGTCCCAGTGAGATCTCATCTTGAGGCTAGTTTCCCGCTTAGATGCTTTCAGCGGTTATCTATTCCGAACATAGCTACCCGGCAATGCCACTGGCGTGACAACCGGAACACCAGAGGTTCGTCCACTCCGGTCCTCTCGTACTAGGAGCAGCCCCTCTCAAATCTCAAACGTCCACGGCAGATAGGGACCGAACTGTCTCACGACGTTCTAAACCCAGCTCGCGTACCACTTTAAATGGCGAACAGCCATACCCTTGGGACCGGCTTCAGCCCCAGGATGTGATGAGCCGACATCGAGGTGCCAAACACCGCCGTCGATATGAACTCTTGGGCGGTATCAGCCTGTTATCCCCGGAGTACCTTTTATCCGTTGAGCGATGGCCCTTCCATACAGAACCACCGGATCACTAAGACCTACTTTCGTACCTGCTCGACGTGTCTGTCTCGCAGTCAAGCGCGCTTTTGCCTTTATACTCTACGACCGATTTCCGACCGGTCTGAGCGCACCTTCGTACTCCTCCGTTACTCTTTAGGAGGAGACCGCCCCAGTCAAACTACCCACCATACACTGTCCTCGATCCGGATAACGGACCTGAGTTAGAACCTCAAAGTTGCCAGGGTGGTATTTCAAGGTTGGCTCCACGCGAACTGGCGTCCACGCTTCAAAGCCTCCCACCTATCCTACACAAGCAAATTCAAAGTCCAGTGCAAAGCTATAGTAAAGGTTCACGGGGTCTTTCCGTCTAGCCGCGGATACACTGCATCTTCACAGCGATTTCAATTTCACTGAGTCTCGGGTGGAGACAGCGCCGCCATCGTTACGCCATTCGTGCAGGTCGGAACTTACCCGACAAGGAATTTCGCTACCTTAGGACCGTTATAGTTACGGCCGCCGTTTACCGGGGCTTCGATCAAGAGCTTCGCGTTAGCTAACCCCATCAATTAACCTTCCGGCACCGGGCAGGCGTCACACCCTATACGTCCACTTTCGTGTTTGCAGAGTGCTGTGTTTTTAATAAACAGTCGCAGCGGCCTGGTATCTTCGACCGGCATGGGCTTACGCAGTAAATGCTTCACCCTCACCGGCGCACCTTCTCCCGAAGTTACGGTGCCATTTTGCCTAGTTCCTTCACCCGAGTTCTCTCAAGCGCCTTGGTATTCTCTACCCAACCACCTGTGTCGGTTTGGGGTACGGTTCCTGGTTACCTGAAGCTTAGAAGCTTTTCTTGGAAGCATGGCATCAACCACTTCGTGTTCTAAAAGAACACTCGTCATCAGCTCTCGGCCTTAGAATCCCGGATTTACCTAAGATTCCAGCCTACCACCTTAAACTTGGACAACCAACGCCAAGCTGGCCTAGCCTTCTCCGTCCCTCCATCGCAATAACCAGAAGTACAGGAATATTAACCTGTTTTCCATCGACTACGCTTTTCAGCCTCGCCTTAGGGACCGACTAACCCTGCGTCGATTAACGTTGCGCAGGAAACCTTGGTCTTTCGGCGTGGGTGTTTTTCACACCCATTGTCGTTACTCATGTCAGCATTCGCACTTCTGATACCTCCAGCAAGCTTCTCAACTCACCTTCACAGGCTTACAGAACGCTCCTCTACCGCATCACCTAAGTGATACCCGTAGCTTCGGTGTATGGTTTGAGCCCCGTTACATCTTCCGCGCAGGCCGACTCGACTAGTGAGCTATTACGCTTTCTTTAAAGGGTGGCTGCTTCTAAGCCAACCTCCTAGCTGTCTAAGCCTTCCCACATCGTTTCCCACTTAACCATAACTTTGGGACCTTAGCTGACGGTCTGGGTTGTTTCCCTTTTCACGACGGACGTTAGCACCCGCCGTGTGTCTCCCATGCTCGGCACTTGTAGGTATTCGGAGTTTGCATCGGTTTGGTAAGTCGGGATGACCCCCTAGCCGAAACAGTGCTCTACCCCCTACAGTGATACATGAGGCGCTACCTAAATAGCTTTCGAGGAGAACCAGCTATCTCCGAGCTTGATTAGCCTTTCACTCCGATCCACAGGTCATCCGCTAACTTTTCAACGGTAGTCGGTTCGGTCCTCCAGTTAGTGTTACCCAACCTTCAACCTGCCCATGGATAGATCGCCCGGTTTCGGGTCTATTCCCAGCGACTAGACGCCCTATTAAGACTCGCTTTCGCTACGCCTCCCCTATTCGGTTAAGCTCGCCACTGAAAATAAGTCGCTGACCCATTATACAAAAGGTACGCAGTCACCCAACAAAGTGGGCTCCCACTGCTTGTACGCATACGGTTTCAGGATCTATTTCACTCCCCTCTCCGGGGTTCTTTTCGCCTTTCCCTCACGGTACTAGTTCACTATCGGTCAGTCAGTAGTATTTAGCCTTGGAGGATGGTCCCCCCATATTCAGACAAAGTTTCTCGTGCTCCGTCCTACTCGATTTCATGACTAAGAGATTTTCGCGTACAGGGCTATCACCCACTATGGCCGCACTTTCCAGAGCGTTCCGCTAATCTCAAAGCCACTTAAGGGCTAGTCCCCGTTCGCTCGCCACTACTAAGGGAATCTCGGTTGATTTCTTTTCCTCAGGGTACTTAGATGTTTCAGTTCCCCTGGTTCGCCTCTTAAGCCTATGTATTCAGCTTAAGATAACCATCTTATGATGGCTGGGTTCCCCCATTCAGACATCTCCGGATCAAAGTCTGTTTGCCGACTCCCCGAAGCTTTTCGCAGGCTACCACGTCTTTCATCGCCTCTGACTGCCAAGGCATCCACCGTATGCGCTTCTTCACTTGACCATATAACCCCAAGCAATCTGGTTATACTGTGAAGACGACATTCGCCGAAAATTCGATAATACTCAATTAAGAGCAACTCACAAATTTTACCTTAGCCTGATCCGTTACCAGTGAAAGTAACGTTCAGTCTATCTTTCTATCACATACCCAAATTTTTAAAGAACGATCTAAT
>NZ_JBXAJV010000038.1:0-2419 GCF_058797635.1 Pseudomonas sp. GW823-FHT02C02
GTATGCGTCCGGCCAAGTCATCTACCCAACCCCGCAACGCTTGGACATGGTGTGCACTTAATTTAAGTGGGCACCAGTTCTAGCCTTTTAAGCGGGTATGTCATGCAGCCAACACGCCGTTCCTATTCCAAATCCTTCAAGGCCCAGGTCATTCAAGAGTGTGCCCAACCCGGCGCTTCGATTGCCGGCGTCGCCCTCAGCCATAGCCTCAACGCCAACCTCGTCCACAAATGGATTCGAGTGCACGCGCACAAAAGCTCAGCGCTTCAACCAGCATTTATCCCATTGCCCATGCAGATAACGGCACACCCACCTTCATCGAATATCAGCATTGAGATTCTGCACCCACGCGGCACCGTCAAAGTGAACTGGCCGACCGATAGTGCTGCTGCCTGCGCCGCTTTCCTTCGAGACGTGTTGCGATGATCCGTATCGACGCCATTTGGCTCGCCACCGAGCCCATGGACATGCGCGCCGGTACCGAGACTGCGCTGGCCAGGGTGATCGAGGTCTTCGGTGCGGCGAAGCCGCACTGTGCTTATCTGTTTGCCAATCGCCGCGCGACTCGGATGAAAGTGTTGGTACATGATGGGATCGGCGTTTGGCTGGCTGCACGTCGCTTGAACCAAGGCAAGTTTCACTGGCCAGGCCTTCGACAAGGCAGCGAAATGCAGTTGGATACTGAGCAACTTCAGGCCTTGGTGCTCGGCCTACCTTGGCAACGTGTTGGCGTCGGCGGTGTAATTACACTGCTTTAAAAAACTTTAATTAGCGTCTTGGTTTGCTGTCGCAGGCGGTCTGCTTTGGTAAAATCCACGGCATGACTTCCTCGCCCAATCTCGATCAAATGACTCCCGACCAACTGCGTGCATTCGCTGCGCAGTTGCTGTCGCAAGTGGAGACCATGGGCAAGACGGTAGAGACCATGGGCAGAACGGTCGAAACCATGGGCAAGAAGATCAACCGCGATCAAACGGTGATCGAAAAGCTGACCCACGAGATCGCACAGCTCAAGCGTTTGAAGTTTGCCAAGCGTAGCGAGCAGATGAATCCTCAGCAGGCCAGCCTGCTGGATGACCTGATCGATACCGATATCGCGGCGATTGAGGCCGAGCTTCAGGCCTTGCAAATCGCGCCAGCGACAACTGAGAAAAAGCAAAAGCCCAAGCGCACTGCGTTGCCGGCAGAATTCCCACGCACCTTGATCCATCACGAACCGGACAACACTCACTGCCCATGCGGCTGTGCGCTTAAACGCATCGGTGAAGATGTCAGCGAAAAGCTGGACTACACGCCGGGCGTGTTTACCGTTGAGCGCCATGTTCGTGGCAAGTGGATTTGTGATGACTGTGAAACGCTGATCCAGGCGCCGGTACCTGCGCAAGTTATCGACAAGGGCATCCCGACTGCCGGATTACTTGCCCACGTCATGATCGCGAAGTTCGCTGATCATCTTCCGCTTTACCGTCAGGAATCGATTTTTGGTCGAGCTGGCTTGTCGATTCCACGCTCCACTTTGGCTCAATGGGTCGGCGTTACGGGCGTGCAGTTGCAGCCACTGGTCGATGCCCTGCGTGACGTAGTGATCGGGCAGCAGGTCGTGCACGCGGATGAAACACCCGTACAGATGCTCGCTCCGGGCACGAAGAAAACCCACCGCTCTTATGTTTGGGCTTACGCCACCAGCCAGTTCTGCGAAACAGCCGCTGTCGTCTACGACTTCAGCCCCAGCCGCGCCGGTGAGCATGCTCGCAACTTCCTGCAAGGCTGGAAAGGCAAGTTGGTCTGCGATGATTTTGGCGGTTACAAGGCCAGCTTCGAACTCGGCGTGACCGAGATCGGCTGCATGGCCCACGCCCGGCGCAAGTTTTTCGAATTGCATGCCACCAACAAGAGCCAGCTCGCCGAGCAGGCCCTGCGTTACATCCAGTTGTTGTACGAAATCGAGAGCGAAGTGCGTGACCTGGAGTCGGAATTACGGCGCCGAATACGGCAAGAAAAAGCCGCGCCAGTGATGGATAGGCTGCATGCCTGGATGATCGCCCAGCGTGATCTTGTGCCCGAAGGTTCAGCCATCAGCAGAGCATTTGATTACAGCCTCAAACGCTGGGCAGCGCTGTCGCGCTACCTCAATGACGGGGCCGTACCTATTGATAATAATTGGGCGGAAAACCAGATCCGACCATGGGCCCTTGGACGCAAGAACTGGCTCTTCGCCGGGTCGTTACGCAGCGGAAAAAGGGCGGCGGCGATCATGAGCTTGATCCAGTCTGCGCGGCTGAATGGCCATGATCCGTACGCCTATCTAAAGGATGTTCTCACGCGTCTACCGACGCAGCGGGCGAGTGAAATCGAGCAGCTGCTTCCGCATAAGTGGCAGCCGGTTTAATCACGCAAGACGTGTTGCCCGGACGCATAC
>NZ_JBXAJV010000039.1:0-1387 GCF_058797635.1 Pseudomonas sp. GW823-FHT02C02
ACGTCCGTATATGGACTCCTCCTCGTTGCAAGCCTCCTTTGCTTTGGCGCCCGTGCCGACTGCACACGTATATTCGGCCTCTTACTGCGGCATCGTTTTGATGCAGGGCCATGATGGGCTATTCGCGCGTCGGCTCCCAATCGCTTTTACGTGCTTTACGCACCTGGACGTTAAAGGGTTTTGCCGACGCCGGTTCGACCGGTTTGCCATTGCTCGGGTTGCTTCGCAATCGTGGTGTGTGGGGCTTCTCCCGGGATGAATGGGTCAGGCCGCTGCCCGATCCGGTTGGTAATCAGTGCCGTTGCGCAGCATCGCCCAAGCCATGCGTGCAGTTTTGTTGGCCAGTGCGATGGCGGCCACGTTGGGATGTGAGCGCTCGGCTAAACGGACAACCCACTGGCTGAGTCGATCGTCTTTGGACTTGGCCGTGCGCAGTGCCGACCGCGCACCGTGGATCATCAGCGTTCGCAGATAAGCATCGCCACGCTTACTGATGCCAAGCAGTCGGTCCTTGCCGCCAGAGCTGTGTTGCTTTGGCGTCAGCCCTAGCGAGGCGGCCAGTTGTCGGCCGTTAGCAAACTGATTGGCATCACCGATGGCAGCAACTAGCGCAGTGGCAATCATCGGGCCGACGCCACGCAGCTGTTGCAAACGGACGGCCGATGGCTCACTCGCCGCGATCGCAGATATCTCGCCATCGAGTTCGCTCACGCGCTCATCAAGTGCGCGCAGGTCATCCCACAAGCCATTCAGCAGACGACGAAAACGCGCCGTCAAACCGTTATCGGCATCTTCTAGCCAGCACGGTATTGCGCGACGCAGCATCAGTAATTCCTTCGGCGCAACGAGGCCGTACTCGGCGATCAGCCCACGAATCTGATTGGCTTTGGCCGTCCGCTGTTCGATTAAGCCGGCCCGGATGCGATGCGTCGCCTGGATATCCTGTTGTTCGATGGTTTTGACGGCGACGAAGCGCATGCTGGGGCGGCTCATCGCTTCGCAGATTGCCTCGGCATCGTTGGCGTCGTTCTTGTTGCTCTTGACGTACGGTTTGACGAACTGCGGCGCGATCAGCCTCACCCGAAATCCGCGTGCTTGTAGTTGCCGCGCCCAATGGTGCGCACCACCGCAACTTTCCATGCCGATCTCACAGCCGGGTTCGGTCTTCTCCAGCACCGTTTGCAGCCAGCGATCGCGAGGCAGACGCTGCCGCCAGACTGGCTGCTCATGACGATCCACGCCGTGGATCTGAAACACGTTCTTGGCCAAGTCGACCCCAATGCGCATAAGCTTCATGTGTGGACTCCTTCTCACGGTTGACTGCGGTTCGTACCTTCAGTCTGGCACTCAAGATGCCGAGGTGAGGAGGAGTCCATCCCATTGCTTT
>NZ_JBXAJV010000040.1:0-1192 GCF_058797635.1 Pseudomonas sp. GW823-FHT02C02
GGAAACTCTGAAAAAGACTTCCAAATCTGGTGAGATACGGCTGTCCCACGAACTGAACGGTTGAGCCCCGATGAAGCAAATGTCTTTCGCTGATGCCGAGTACGCAGGCAAACGTAAGCAGACCCGCCGTGAGCGTTTCCTGATTGAGATGGATCAGGTCGTGCCCTGGAAAGGCCTGATTGCGTTGATCGAGCCGCATTATCCGAAGGGTGAAGGCGGTCGTCCGGCGTATCCGTTGATGGCCATGCTGCGGGTTCATCTGATGCAAAACTGGTTCGGCTACAGCGATCCGGCGATGGAAGAGTCCCTCTACGAAACCACGATTCTGCGCCAGTTTGCCGGGCTGCATTTGGATCGGATTCCGGATGAAACCACGATCCTCAACTTCCGCCGGCTGTTGGAAAAACATGAGCTGGCCGGTGGGATTTTGCAGGTCATCAACGGCTATTTGGGCGACCGAGGTTTGCTGCTGCGTCAGGGAACTGTGGTCGATGCGACGATCATTCATGCGCCCAGTTCGACCAAGAACAAGGACGGTAAACGCGACCCCGAAATGCACCAGACAAAGAAAGGAAATCAGTACTATTTCGGGATGAAATCGCACATCGGTGTCGATGTTGAATCCGGTCTGGTACATAGCGTGGTGGGCACGGCGGCGAATGTGGCGGACGTGACTCAGGTCGATCAGTTGCTGCATGGCGAGGAAACTTACGTCTCTGGCGATGCCGGTTACACCGGCGTGGAGAAGCGTGCGGAGCATCAACATCGCCAGATGATCTGGTCGATCGCAGCGCGCCCCAGCAGCTATAAGAAGCATGCAAAAAAGAGCCTGATCGGTCGCATGCGCCGCAAAATCGAATACGCGAAAGCTCAAGTCCGGGCCAAGGTTGAGCATCCATTCAGGGTGATCAAGCGCCAGTTTGGTTATACGAAAGTTCGCTTCCGAGGCTTGGTGAAAAACACCGCGCAGCAGACCACACTGTTTGCCTTATCGAACCTGTGGATGATGCGAAAACGACTGTTGAATGCAGGCGAGGTGCGCCTGTGATGTGGACAATGAGCCCTGAAAAGGTGCTATTCCGCAAAAAACAGTGAACTGACAGGAGGAAAGGTCTGATTTTCGATTAAGTCGGTGTTTTTTGAACCTCAGACAGCGAGGCCGTTAAAAACGGCTGCTTACTTCAGACCTTCC
>NZ_JBXAJV010000041.1:0-863 GCF_058797635.1 Pseudomonas sp. GW823-FHT02C02
GTCACCGATTCCAAAGGCCCGGTCGCCCAGGGTGGCATCACCTTCGACCGGTCGGTGACCGTCACTGGCAAGGCCAGCCCCAACCAGAAAGTCCGCTTGCTCGATGGCACCACCGCGCTGGGTGAACCCACCGCCAATGGTTCGGGCACCTGGACTCAGGTGGTAAGTGCATTGACCGTCAAGGCTTACAGCCTCAAGGCTTTGGCGCTGTATGGCGAAGGCGAAGAGTCCGCTCCACCGTTCACGTTTACCGTGGCGGCGGCGCTCAAACCGGCCATTGACTCGGTCACCGATTCCAAAGGCCCGGTCCCCCAGGGCGGCATCACCTTCGACCGATCAGTAACCGTCACTGGCAAGGCCAGCCCCAATCAGAAAGTCCGCTTGCTCGATGGCACCACTTCTCTGGGGGAGCCTACCACCAATGGTTCGGGCATCTGGACTCAGGTCGTGAATGCATTGACCGTCAAGGCTTACAGCCTCAAGGCTTTGGCGCTGTATGGCGAAGGCGAAGAGTCCGCTCCACCGTTCACGTTTACCGTGGCGGCGGCGCTCAAACCGGCCATTGACTCGGTCACCGATTCCAAAGGGCCGGTCGCCCAGGGCGGCATCACCTTTGACCGGTCGGTGACCGTCACTGGCAAGGCCAGTCCCAATCAGAAAGTCCGCTTGCTCGATGGCACCACTTCTCTGGGGGAGCCTACCACCAATGGTTCGGGCATCTGGACTCAGGTCGTGAATGCATTGACCGTCAAGGCTTACAGCCTCAAGGCTTTGGCGCTGTATGGCGAAGGCGAAGAGTCCGCTCCACCGTTCACGTTTACCGTGACGGCGGCGCTCAAACCGGCCATTGACTCGGTCACCGA
>NZ_JBXAJV010000042.1:0-832 GCF_058797635.1 Pseudomonas sp. GW823-FHT02C02
GATATCCGCGAGGACATGGCGGCGAAGTTTGCCGGCGCGGTGAATACCGGAAAGACGATGGTCCTGGAAGCTGGCATGAAATATCAGCAGGTGTCCATGACGCCTGAGGATGCCCAAATGCTGCAGACCCGGGCATTCAACGTTGAGGAAATTTGCCGGTGGTTTCGTGTTCCACCTTGGATGGTCGGGCATACGGCGAACAGCACCAGCTGGGGCACGGGCATGGAACAGCAGATGCTTGGATTCCTTAGCTTCTCACTGTTGCCCTGGATGAAGCGCATCGAGCAGAGCATCAATCGCCGCCTGTTGCGGCCGGATGAGCGCCGCCGGTTCTACGCCAAGTTCAACCCCGAGGGATTGTTGCGAGCCGATAGCGCTGCCCGCGCAGCCTTTTACAGCTCGATGACCCAGAACGGTATCTACACCCGCGACGAGTGCCGGATCAAAGAGAACCTCGCACCCAAAGGCGGCAACGCCGCACAGCTCACAGTTCAGTCAAACATGCTGCCGATCGACAAGCTCGGTGGTGATGCCGGCGATGCCCAGCAGGCGCGTTCAGCGTTGATTGATTGGCTCAACGACAAGCCAAAAGGTAATTCTGAATGAACCGAAAAGACCAATCGGTGGCGGTGAAGTACCGCTCATTCGACTACGACGTAAAGGCTGTCAGCGATGACGGCCTTTTTTCTGGGTACGGTTCCGTTTTCGGCGTGATCGACAGCTACAACGAAGTGGTTGCCCCGGGTGCGTTTCTCGAGTCCATCGCCGATTTGAAGGCGAAGTCTCGGTCGCTTCCGGTTCTGTGGCAGCACCGCACCGCCGAGCCAATCGG
>NZ_JBXAJV010000043.1:0-96 GCF_058797635.1 Pseudomonas sp. GW823-FHT02C02
GGGCGAGCCGGAACCGGTCGGCATCGATCCCGGCCAGTCGCTGGCGGCGCAGGCCGAAGCGTTCGAAGCGCATTGCCTGCGCGCGGCGCTGACCCT
>NZ_JBXAJV010000043.1:194-700 GCF_058797635.1 Pseudomonas sp. GW823-FHT02C02
GCCGCGCCGGACCTTCAATGAAAAGATGCAGCGGCATGGGCTGACTCGGGAGATGTTCTCGTAGTGCCTGAACGGCCCTCTTCGCGGGCAAGCCTCGCTCCTACAGGGTTTGCGTCGTTTGCAATATTGTCGAGCGACACAAATACCGTAGGAGCGAGGCTTGCCCGCGAAGGGGCCAATGCAAGGGCGAGCCGGAACCGGCCGGCATCGATCCCGGCCAGTCGCTGGCGGCGCAGGCCGAAGCGTTCGAAGCGCATTGCCTGCGCGCGGCGCTGACCCGGCACAAGGGCGACGTGAAAGCGGTACTTGAAGAACTGCAACTGCCGCGCCGGACCTTCAATGAAAAGATGCAGCGGCATGGGCTGACTCGGGAGATGTTCTCGTAGTGCCTGAACGGCCCCCTTCGCGGGCAAGCCTCGCTCCTACAGGGTTTGCGTCGTTTGCAATATTGTCGAGCGACACAAATACCGTAGGAGCGAGGCTTGCCCGCGAAGAGGCCAATGCAA
>NZ_JBXAJV010000044.1:0-530 GCF_058797635.1 Pseudomonas sp. GW823-FHT02C02
GTGGTGCCAGCGTTGGTCGACAACCTGGGCAACATCATCGAAGGCGTGGCCGAGGGCAACCTGGTGATTCTCGATTCGTGGCCAGGCCAGGCGCGCACGCTGTACGGCGACCATGACCGCTTCGTCGACACCTACTTCAAGACCTTCCGTGGCATGTACTTCACCGGTGACGGCGCACGTCGCGATGAAGACGGTTACTACTGGATCACCGGGCGTGTGGACGACGTGCTCAACGTGTCCGGCCACCGCATGGGCACCGCCGAGATCGAAAGCGCGATGGTTGCGCACCCGAAAGTTGCCGAAGCGGCCGTGGTCGGTGTGCCGCACGACATCAAGGGGCAGGGCATTTATGTCTACGTCACGTTGATCGCGGGTGAAGAGCCGAGCGAGCAACTGCGTCTGGAACTGAAAAACTGGGTGCGTAAAGAGATCGGTCCGATTGCTTCGCCGGACGTGATCCAGTGGGCACCGGGGCTGCCGAAAACCCGTTCGGGCAAGATCATGCGCCGGATCCTGCGCAAGATTGCGAC